>DATDHP010000300.1:0-6552 GCA_036521515.1 Vicinamibacterales bacterium | reverse complement strand
GCCGCTCGTGATCGCCGAGACGGTTGGACTCGCCGAGTACGCCGAGAATCGTCACCCCGTCGACGCCGAGGCCGGCCATGAACTCGAGGAGACGCCGCCACGATTCCGCATCGAGCGCCTCGTCGTCGCGAAATGGCGTGGCGAGAATGGGGATCACCCCGCCGAACCTGACTTGCTTCCTCACGAGCGTCAGCTTACACGGTTCAGCCTTAGAATGGCGCACCATGGCTGATCATCGTTCCGTGAACGCCGCACACCTGCCCAAGCCGGCCGGGCCCTACTCGCTGGCGACCGTCTTCGAGCGGCTGGTTTTCGTCGCGGGCCAGGGGGCCAAGGACCCGCTCACCGATCGGCTCGTCGCATCCGACATCGAGGCACAGACCGAGCAGTGCCTGAAGAACATCCAGGCCATCCTCGAGGCATGCGGGTCGAGCCTGCAGCACGTGCTGCGCTGCGGCGTCTTCCTCATCGACATCAAGGAATTCGCGAAGATGAATGCGGTCTACGCGCGGATGTTCGGCGAGCATCGCCCGGCGCGCACGACCATCCAGGCCGCGGCGCTGCCGGCAGAAGAATTGCGGGTGGAGATCGACTGTATTGCTTATGTGCCGTGAATCGGGGGATCCGCGGCGCAAGAAAGGAACCCGGGGTTGCCGGATCCCGGATCCCAGGTCCCGAATCCCGGGTCCCGGGTCTCAGGCTTCGTGGAGCATTTGCTCGACGAAGCCGGCTGCGACGGGCTTCCCGATGAGGAACCCCTGTCCGAAGCCGCAGCGCGTCTCGCTCAGCTGAGCGAGCTGACCCGGCTGCTCGATGCCTTCAGCCACGATCTCCATGTCGAGGCGGCTCACCAGGTCGATCATTCCGCGGATCACGGCCTCCCTTTCGGCGGGCGACGCCGCTTCGTTCAGGAACGCGCGGTCGATCTTCAGGCGATCAACGGGGAAGCGCTCGAGCGAGCTCAGCGAGGCGTAGCCGCTGCCGAAGTCGTCGATCGTCAGCCTGAAGCCGGCGGCCTTCAGCGCCTCGAAGGCGGCGTGCGTCGTCTCGGCATCGCCCGTCACGCACCGCTCAGACAACTCGAGCTCGATGCGCGAGGGATCGACGCCGAACTCACGCGCGATGCCCGCCAAGCGGTCGGCAATGTCGGCCACCTGCAGATGCTGGCTCGAAAGATTGACGGCGATCATGAGCTGCGCGAGCTGACCGTCCGCGCTCGACCACTCCTGCAGCTGACGACAGACTTCGCGCATCACCCAGTAGCCAATGGGGACGATGAGCCCGGTGTCCTCGGCCAGGGAGAGGAACTCGGCAGGCATCAGCAGGCCGCGCTGCGGGTGGCGCCAGCGCACCAGCGCCTCGAGCCCGGTGATCGTCTGATCGGCAAGCGCAACAATCGGCTGGTAATCGAGGACGAGCTCGCCGCGGCTGAGCGCCCATCGCAGGTCGGTCTCGAGCTGCAGCCGGGCGACGACCTGGTTGCGCATGCCCGCGTCGAACAGCTCGACGCAGGCCCGCCCCGCGCCCTTGGCCCGCTCGAGCGCGATGTCCGCATCACGCAGCATGTCTTCGCCGCGCTCGTAACCCGACGCCGAGAGCGCGGCGCCGATGCTGACGGTGGCGATCACCGTCTGCCCGCCCACCTCGAAGGGCTCGGAGAAGGTGTGCAGGATGCGCTCGGCGACCCGCGTGGCGTCTCCAGGGTGACGGACGCCTGTCACCAGCACGGCGAACTCGTCGCCGCCGAGCCGCGCGATCGCGTGATCGGTCAACCGCGGGTGCTCCGGTTCGGGGCCATACGGACGACGGCCGCTCTCGTCTTCGCGGAGCGCCTGCTCCAGCCGCGCCGCGGCATCGACGATCACACGATCGCCGACCTGGTAACCGAGGCTGTCGTTGATGTTCTTGAAGCGATCGAGGTCGAGGAACAGCACCGCGAACCCGAAGCCGGGCACGCGGCGCCCGTGATCGATCAAGCGCTCCACGCGATCGGCGAAGATGCCGCGGTTGGGCAGTCCCGTGAGCGCGTCCGCCGCTTTCGCGGACTCCACCGCCAGCGCCAGGCGTTCGTGGCTCGCCCGCAGCTGCTGATCGGCGTCGCGCCGGCCAATCTGCGTGCGGATGCGCGCCAGCATCACCGGAAAGTCGACCGGCTTCGTCACGTAGTCGTTGGCGCCCATGTCGAGCGCTTCCACGATGTCCTCGCTCTGGGCGCGCGCCGTCACCATGATTATGGGCAGTTGCTCGGGCGTGCGGGTCTCGCGGATGCGGCGCAGCACCTCGAGCCCGCTCATTCCGGGCATCATCACGTCGAGGAGCAGGACGGCGAAATTCTCGCGTTCGATCGCCGCGAGCGTCTCGGGACCGTTCGGCACCGCCAGCACGTCGTAGCCGTGGCGGGCGAGCCGCCGGCTCAGCATGTCGCGGTTCAAGGCCTCATCGTCGGTCAGCAGCAGCCGGAGTCCAGGTGAGGTCGCCATGTCAGCTCCTGCGGTATGGCGCCAGCGCGCCGAGCAGCTCCGCGAAGTCGACCGGCTTGGTCTGGAACCCGACGCAGCCGACCGCCAGCGCGCGGTCGCGGTCCTCGACGAACACATGCGCGGTCAGGGCGATGACAGGGATGTGCTGCGTCGCGGGATTCGCCTTCAGCCGCCGCGTCACCTCGAAGCCGTCGCACACGGGAAGACTGATGTCCATCAGAATGATGTCCGGCTGGCCGCTATCCGCCTGGGCAAGCGCCGTTTCGCCGTCGACGGCGATCAGCACGTCGCAGCCGTGCCGTTGCAGGCGGCGCGCGAGCATGTCGCTGTTCAACTCGTTGTCTTCGACCAGCAGCACCTTCAGCACGCGACTTGCTCCTCTACCTCTACCTTCGGGCTCACTACCGGCAGGCGAACCACGAACCGCGATCCGACGCCGAGCTCGCTCGAGACGGCGATCTCCCCGCCCATCATGCGGCACAAGCGAAGGCTGATCGCCAGCCCCAGTCCGGTCCCGCCGTAGCGGCGCGTCGTCGAACTGTCCGCCTGGACGAACTCGCCGAACAAGCCCTGGAGCTGCTCCTCGCTCATGCCTATTCCCGTGTCCCGCAGGTCGAAGACGATCCGCTCGAGATCGCCCGCGTGTTCGCGCCTGATGTCGAGCCGGACGTGGCCGGCCTCGGTGAACTTCGCCGCGTTGCTCAACAGGTTCAGGAGCACCTGCCTGACCCGCGTGGGGTCCGACGCGATCTCGCCGGCGTCGTCGCTTCCGTGCACGGTCAGCGTGTTCCGGCGCACGTCGATCATCGGCTGCACCGTCGTCAGCACTTCCTTGAGGAGCGCGCGCACCTCGAAGGTTTCGACGCTCAGCGTCATCTTGCCCGCCTCGATCTTCGACAGGTCGAGTACGTCGTCGATGAGGGAGAGCAGGTGCTTGCCGGCGTTCTGGATCTTCTCGAGGTCGCCCACCGCCCCGGCGAGGCCCAGTGCCTCGGCGTCGTCCTGCAACAGGCCGCTGTAGCCGATGATGGCGTTCAACGGCGTCCGCAGCTCGTGGCTCATGTTGGCGATGAAGGTGGTCTTGGCGCGATTGGCGGCTTCCGCCTCGTCACGTGCGCGCATCAGACTACGCTCCGCCAACTCGTGCTGCCTGATCGAGCGCTCGGCCGGCGTCGAGATGCGGCGCTGGCCGGCAATGGCGAGGCCAAACGCAAAGATCGAGGCGACCCCGAAGACAATCGCGACCAGCAGCGCATAGGCGAGCGTCGACTCGTGATCGCCGTTCGACCCGAGGAATTGCAGGCCGATCAGCATCACCGCTGCCAACCCCAGTGCGGCGATGCTGACGACGGTCGACAACACGATCAGTTTGGCGCCGATGGAGAGGTCGACCCTGGAACGCATACGCTCGGTGGTGTGCCTACCGCACCATCTCGTTCTGGGGACCCTGCGCGTCGGCGAGAACCCTCGTGAGGCCCGCTGCCTCCTGTCCGGCGCGGACCATCTTGATCAGGTCCTCGCGCATCGGATCGGATTCGTCCAACCCTTCCAGGAGCATCTCGGCACGGCCGACGAGCGATCCCACCAGATTGATGATCTGGTGCGCCATGCGCGGGACTTCCTGAAGTGCCATGTTCCTGATGAAATCGGCGTTTCGGGAGACTTCTTGAGCTACGGAAGGACCGTAAGCCCCGCGCGGGCGCGCGACATCCAATCCTGAAGGGCAGCCAGGTAACGGATCGTCGGCACGTCGTCCATGAAGAGGATGGCGGCCTCGCCGCGGCGCGTGCCGCACATCTCGAGCTCGCTCATCGCATCGGCGTAGCGCTGCGACTGCACGTAAGCGGTGCCAAGCACGAAATGGGCAAGCCAGAGGTCGGTGGCCTCGACGACGTTGCGCAGCGTGTCGATGGCCTGCGTGGCCTGCCCGCGCCGCATGGCGGCCTCGGCGTTGACGATGCCGGCGTACGCGCGGGCCTGCTCCGTCGCCCGGGCGTGCAGCTCCCTGGCGAGCGCCAGGGCCTTCACCTCGTGATCGAGGGTGAGGTAGAGACGGGCCGCCGGCAGCAACACATTTTCGTGACGGCTCGCGTCAAGCGCCCGTTCCACTGCGGTCTCGGCATCTGATGGCCGCCCCTGTCCAACCCGCGCTTCAGCCAGCGCCAGGTACTTCGTCGCGAGTGCCGGACGATTGCCGAAGTGCGCATCGTTGGTGATCGACAGCTCCAGGACCTTCGCCGCGTCGTCGTAGCGTCGTTGATAGAGGGCAAGGTCGGCAAGGCCGGACGCAGCCAGGGACGGTCCTCCCGGCGTCACGGTGGCCAGGCGCTCGTAGTGAATCCGTGCGGTGTCAGGCGCGGTGAGCGCGGCTGCCGCGGCCAGCGGTACGTAGGCGGTCACAAGGCGCGGATCCGCCTTCACCGCCTCCTCCGCCTCCCGCGTCGCGCCTGCCAGATCGCCCGCGTAGAGTGAATACACCGCGACATCCTTCCGCAGCGCCGCGGACCCCGGCGCGTTTGCCGATGCCCTGCGTTTTGCCTCGAGCGCGGCGACGGTTTTCGCCGACCCTCTCGGCAGCGGCCGGGTGGGGTCAGACCCCGGACTGGGGTCAGACCCCGCAACGGGGTCAGACCCCACCACCGGTGCGGGGTCAGGCCCCACGGCCATCGCCTTCACATCCATGCGCGGGATGGCCCAGTAGGCGAGGCCGCCGAGGGCCAGCACCACGGCAGCCGCGGCGGCGCGCAGCGGCCATCGCTTCGGCGCCGGGGGACGACCCGGCACGGGTCCATGCCCGCGGCGGGAGAGCGCGGCCAATGCCGCCACGAGCTCCACTGCACTTTGGTAGCGTTCCTCGACTCCTGGCTGCACACAGCGCGTCACGATTGCATCGAGCGCCTCAGGCACTTGCCTGTTGGCGGCGCGCGCCGCCCCGGGGGCCGCGGTCATCCGCGCGAAGAGGTCGGCCACCGCTCCCTTCGGCATGAACCGGGGGCCGCACAGCATCTCGTACAGGATCAGCCCGAAGGCATATATATCCGCGCGATGATCCACTGGCTCGCCGCGGGCCTGCTCCGGCGCCATATAGGCGGCAGTCCCGACGACTGCCCCCGCGATCGTCCGCTGAGGACCGCCCGGCGCACTGGATCGGGCAATCCCGAAGTCCATCAGCAGGGCTTCGTCATCCTCGCCAATCATGACGTTGGGCGGCTTGAGGTCACGGTGGACGACGCCGGCGGCGTGTGCGGCCGCCAGGCCTGACGCCAGCTGACGGCCGTAGCGCACGGCCCGCGTCACCGAAAGTGCGCCCTTTTTCAGGATCGTCGCCAGGTCCTGGCCGTTCACGAACGGCATCGTGATGAACCTGATGCCGTCGATTTCGCCGATGTCGTGAATGCGGATGACGTTCTTGTGGGTGACCTTCCGCGCCAGGAGCAGCTCCGTCTTGAACCGGCGCTTCATCTCGGAAACGGCCCGCGGGTCGCCGGACGGTAGCCGGAGCACTTTGAGGGCAACTGGCACGCCCAGATCGCGATCGAGGACCTGGTACACCACGCCCATACCGCCCGTCCCGAGCAGCTTGAGCACGGTATAACGCGTCCCGAAGTCCTGCCCCACGCGCAGCGGCCCCGCGGCCTGGGGTGGCCGATCGTCAGCCCCCGCCGCAAATGCCGCCTCGAGCTCGGCCGCCGAGCGCGGACCCCGGACGACACCCGCCCCGCATTCCGGGCATGGGTCCACGTCCTTGGGATTCGGCTCGCCGCACGTGACACACCGCATCCCGGCGCAATCGGCAGATGCGCCGCGTTCTTCAGGACGTGGGGCTCGCAGCGTCGGATTGCCGTCAGCCGGAGGACAGTTCAACGAAATCAGGCCCGTTTTGGACGTGACGGCGTGCCGTCAGCTGTCCGAATCCCGACCCCGCGTGTGCGATTAAAGAACTCGGAGGGGGGCCCGATTACTAGCCCACGCAAGGGACGGCGGCCCTGAAAACCGCCAACGGATCGGCAAGGACGCCGACCGGTCATCAGTCAAGGAAGATAACCATGGCATCGTTCTCAGTCGTCAGCAA
>DATDHP010000299.1:0-3036 GCA_036521515.1 Vicinamibacterales bacterium | reverse complement strand
AGGCGGCGCCACGCCGCCAGTTTCCGCATGAAGCACTTGATGAGGAACACGGGGCCTGTCTCGACAGGCACGCTGATGACGACCCGACCATCGGCTCTGCACAGACGACTCAAGTCGGCCAGCACACGCTCCACGGTCTGATCGGTGCAGTGCTCGAGCGTCTCCATGCAGGTCACGACGGCGTAGTCACTCATGTGCTCGGTAGCGGCCAGCTCCTGCACCAGGCGGAATCGCACGTTCGGCAGGCTGGCGAATCGTCGCCGGCAATCGTCAAGCTGATCCGGCGCGATGTCAGCCCCGACACAGCCCTTGAATCTGCCGGCCACAAGGCCGATGAACGTTCCGTCGCCGCAGCCGTAATCGAGCAGCTTGCCTTCGGGCTGGCCGCTCACGATTTTGACAGCTCGCCGAAAGCGGGCCGTGTGACTCCAGCGGATGACGGCCGACCGCGACGCGAGCTGCTTCCGTGCGTAGTGCCTTGCGCGATTGGCGTCATGGTCCGCTTGCCACGCAACCTCAGCAATGATACCGACCGTCGGTGGTGTTCACGCCGCCAGTTCATGTCCAGCGAAACTATGTGACACGGGCCGCCATGATCGACATGTGGCCCGCCCGTCCGCCACGATGAGGATCCCCGCCGGGAGGTTCCGCCGATCCTGATGGCAAGGATATACTCTCCCTGGATCGCTCCCTGAGGGGCGCAACGAGGTCGTAACCGTGACAGCGGTCGCTCTTTCAGACTCGGACATCATCGCCGTCGGCCCGGATGTGCTGACGTCGGAGTTCGATTCCGAGCTGGTCATCCTTGATCTTCGCCAAGGCGTCTACTACGGCCTCGAGCACGTCGGTGCGCGCATCTGGGCCCCCGGTTCCCGGTAGCGCAGCCTTTTAGGGCTGCCTCGAGTAACGCCGGGCCTTCAGTCCCGGCCCGGCCTGTGAAAAGATCTTCAACGATGCCCACCGCACCCGCGTCGGAGAGCGGCGCCGATCGATCTGCCCTCTGCGCCGTGCTGCGCGGCGAAGCGCTGCCGCTCACCGACCGCCAGCTCGATGCGCTCCACTCGCTGGCCACCGATCATCGGGTCCACGTGCTGCTCGCGGAGGCGCTCAGTCATCTTCCGAACGATCGCGCTTCGTCTCCGCCGCGCGAGGCGCTGCAGGAGGCGGCACGCCACGCGGCGATCGTCGAATGGCTGCGCGCCGAGGATCTGCGGCGGGTGCTCGCGATGCTGGCCGCGGCGGGCGTGCCCGGCATCCTTGTTAAAGGCGTGGCGCTGGCCTACACGTGCTACGAGGAGCCGTCACACCGGCCGCACGTCGACATCGATCTCCTGATCCGCCGGGAAGACGCCGACCGCGTGCGGCGCGTGATGGAGCAGGGCGGCTACCTTGCGCCCCACCGCGTCGACGGCGAGCGCGTCATGCATCAGTTCCAGTTCACGCGACGTCTGCAAAATGGCGCCGACTGCGAGTACGACTTCCACTGGCGCGTGGCCAATCCCGAGCTGTTCGCGCATGTGCTGACGTTCGATGATCTCAGCGCCTCGGCGCGGCCGGTTCCCGCCTTGAGCGAGCACGCTCGCGCGCCTGCCGATCTGCAGTCGCTCTTCCTCGCCTGCATCCATCGCGTCGCGCATCACTACGACGACGACGCGCTCGTGTGGCTGTACGACATCCATCTCCTCTCGCGGCGGCTGTGCGAGGACGATTGGGATCGCTTCGCCGCGCTCGCGCAACGTACACAGACGCGCACGGTGTGCGCGCACGGCCTTCGCACGGCGGCCGAAGCGTTCGGCACACTCATCCCGTCGTCCGTTCTCGCGCGGTTGTCGACGAAGGAGCACGAGCCTTCAGCCACGTTTCTCGCGCCGACGCTGCGCACGATCGACGTGGAGCTCTCGACGCTTCGCCAACTCCCGACGTGGCGCGCGCGCGCCGAACTGGTCTGGCAGCACCTCTTTCCGAGGCCGGCGTTCATCATGAGCGCCTACGGCGTCAAGCGGCGCGCGTGGCTCCCGGTGCTCTATACGCACCGCGCCGCGCGTGGCGCGCTGCGCTGGATGCGTCCGCTCGCCCCGCCCCGGTAACGAAGCATTCTCGGCGGTCTCCTGAGCTCCGCGGTTTACGTCCGACGACCCATCTTGCAAAACGACGACGGCCGCACGCATAGGTCGCTTCGGTTGCATTCATACTGCGGACGATTCCAGAGGAGCGATTCCAGAGGAGTGATCAATGACTACCGAACTCCTGACCTCGTTCAGTGATTTCGACCGTGGACGGATCTCGCGACGGCAGTTGCTGGCGGCGTTGGGCATGGCGGTCGCGGGTCGGCGGGCCGCGAGGATGCTTGACATGTGAATTGATCCGGTCGTGCGTCATCGCGCGCTGTTGCTGCGTTCGTGCGTCCACTGTTTTCGGCCCGACATCCTCGACTCTAGGAAATGATGGCAGTCCGACAGCCGATCTGATTGGCCCCACGAAATTCGACCGCAGCCGTCTGATTCTTGCCGGCTTCGGCTGGCAAGGGGTCGCGCGGCTCAAGCCAGGCGTCACCATCGCCGACGCCAACGCCGACATCGCACGGTTGGTGCCCATCTGGATGGCATCGTGGCCGGGTGTCGGCGTCTCACTGTTCGCGGGCGTCCTGTTCGGCTTGATCCCAGCGCTGAGGCACGCGCGGCCGAGAATCTCCGCGGCGCTCAGCGCGGGCGGACGCACGGCAAGCGACAGCCGCGAACGTCATCGAACGCGAACCGTTCTCGTCGCCGCGCAGCTTGCGATGGCGCTCGTCTTGTTGATCGCCTCGGGACTGATGATTCGAACCTTCCGCGCGCTGCACGCCCATCGAGCCGGGCTTCAGCCGGCCGGGCGAGCTGCAGACGATGCGCATTCCGATGGCGGCTGTTTTGCACCGGCTCGACGGCGACTCGCGCGAGGAGCTGGGCAACCAGCGTCGATTCGGGAATCGGCGTGGTACCGGCCCCGCCGAACTCGGCGACCCGGCCCAGATCGAGGCGCCGCACGACACGACGCGCC
>DATDHP010000298.1:0-7402 GCA_036521515.1 Vicinamibacterales bacterium | reverse complement strand
AAAATCCGCCGGTCGATGGTGATGCCCTGCGGCAACTCGGCCTGCAGGGCGTCGAGCTCGCGGTCGAGCCGGCTGGTCACGTCGATCGTGTTGGCACCCGGCTGTTTCTGGACACCCACGATCACCGCCGGCTCGCCGCTGCGGGATCCCTCGCCGCGCTTCAGCGCCGCGCCTTCCCGGACGTCGGCGACGTCACGGACGAGCACCGAACGCGTGCCGCGCATCGCCACGACGCTGTCGCCGATTTCATCGGCCGTGCGCACACGGCCGACCGCCTGCAGCACGTACTCCTGCGGTCCCTCCGTGTAAATGCCGGCCGACGCGTTCCCGCTCGCGCCGCGCACCGCGTCGAGGAGCTCCGTGAGGGAGACGGCGTTCGCGCGCAGTGCCTGGGGGTGAGCGATGACCTGGTATTGCCGTTCGGCGCCGCCAATCGGCGTGACCTGCGACACACCGGGTACCGCCAGAAGGCGCCGCCGCACGACGGTGTCGGCCACGGTCCTCATCGTGAGGGGATCGACGCTCCCGGACGACAGGGCGAAGAACAGAATCTCGCCCATGATCGACGAAATCGGCGCGAGCACCGGCCGCTCGACCTGCGGCGGCAGCGTGCCGGCGACGAGCGCGAGCCTCTCCGCGACGAGCTGGCGCGCGATGTAGATGTCGGTTCCCCAATCGAACTCCACCCAGACGACGCCGATGCCGACGGCCGTTGCGGAACGGACGCGCCGCACACCCGAGGCGCCGTTGATGGCGCTCTCGATCGGGAACGTCACGAGCGCTTCCATCTCCTCCGGCGCCATGCCGTGTCCTTCGGCCAGAATCGTCACGGTCGGAGCCGTCAGATCCGGAAAGACGTCGATCGGCATTTGCCGGGCCGTCCACACGCCGGCAGCCAGCAGCGCCGCGGACAGGACGATGACGATCCAGTGATGGTCGATTGACCAGCTGATCAGTCGTCTCATGGCCGATGCTCAGTGCACGTGCCCTTCGGCGGGCAGCCCGCTTGCCGCGGAGGCGAGCTGCACATCGTAGGCGCCCCGCGTGACGACGCGATCGCCGGGTTTCACACCACTCTTCACGCCAACCAGATCACCATCACGAGACGCGACCTCGATGTAGCGACGGGAAAAACTTTCGCCGCCGGTCTGCACAAAGACGTAGGGTCGGCCCGCCTCGGTGAGAACGGCGTCCTTTGGAACGACGGGCATTCGTTCGCGGCTGCCGGTGTACAGAATCGCGGTGGCCGTTTGACCGATGAGCAGCTGTCCTCCGCGGTTGTCCACGTCGAATTGGACGGGGAGCGCACGCGTGGCAGGGTCGATCACGCCGGCGTCGTGCATATGGTCGGCTTTGACCACGATCCGGTCGCTCCGCCCGGGAATCTCCAGCGCGATTTCGGAGATGTCGGCGTTCAACGGAGCGTCGGACGCCGGGACGTGCACCTGCAGTTCCACGCGATCCGTACGAACGATGCGGAAGAGCGGGGCACCCTCATCGTAGGAGGCGCCAAGCGCGGCGAAGACCTCGGCCACACGCCCGGCGATAGGCGCACGCAGGACGAACGAATTCCCTGCAGCCGCGCCGCCGCCGGATTGCAGCGTCTCGTCCCGTTGCGTCAGGCGCGCGTGCGCTGCCGTCAGCCGCACCTCGGCGACCTTGACGGCGCGCTGCGCCTCCTCGACGCGTCGCGCCGGGACCGCCCGCTCCGCGAGCAGGCGTTCGGCCCGCACGAGGTCTGCCCTGGCCGCCTCCGCCGCGGCCTGCGCCTCGGCAACGGCACCCGCCAGGGTCGCGCGGTCGGCGCCATCCTCGCTGAGACGGGGCTGGATCCGCCCGACTTCCTGACCTGCCTGGACCCGTGTGCCCACCGCGAGCAGGTTGCCCGCCATGAATCGCCCATCCGCCGGCGCGCTCACGATGGCCTCTCCGCCAGTCAGCGGCTCGATGACCGCGGGCACGCGAATCGAGCGCCGCGTCTCCGCGTCACGCACAATCGCGGTCGCAAACCCGTTGGTCCACTGCGGCTCCTTCAAATACGAGATCGAGGCCGCGTCTTCCTCTACGTGCTGCCCGGCATCGGCAACGGCGGTTTCCTCGTCTGCGAAAACGGCGATCGCACCAAGGTCATGACGATCTGACAGATCCGGTGCGTCGACGACGAGCGCCCAGCGGTAACGGCCGGCCGGCGGCGATGGGGCTTCGACGCGGAACACACCGGGCCGCGATGGCGGATTTCCCTGAAGGACGATCGGGCTCCCCCCCGATTCCGGCGTGAACTCCAGGCGCGGGCGGCCCGTCGTCATCGCCGTGAAGTCGCTCAGGCGTGTGAGGTGCACTGCGTACAGCGCGGTCTGACCGGCGACCAGGGGCGGATATTCCATGAACAGTTCGGTCCTGTCCGTCCACGACGTCACGTCGAGCGTCGGCAGTTCCGGCTCGGCCTGCTCTACGGCCGTGCCCCGCTCGCACGCCGCCGTGGCGACGGCCATCACGAGCACGAACGCAAACCGTTGCCTCCTGTTCATGGCAGCTCCCACCCACTGACGAACTCGAGCTCGATCTCCGCCTCGCGGACCGCGGCTTCCAGTTGCACCCGCCGGACGCGCGCGGAGGCCGCCGTCCGGTGCGCATCGAGCAATTCGAGGATGCCGCGTTCGCCAGCTTCGTAGCTGACCAGGGCGATCCGTTCGATTTGATCCACGCCGGCAGCCACCGCCGCGCGGTAATGGTCCGCAATCGCGCGCCGTTCGATGACGGCGGCACGCCACGCGGCAATCTCCGCACGCACGGTGCGCCGGAACGCCTCGGCCTCGACCTTGGCCTGCAGTGCGCGCGCCTGCGCGATGGCGCTCTCTGGCTGTCCACGATCGAAGAGCGGCACGTTCACGTGCACGCTGAACATGGTGCCCACATCGCCGCTGCCGGCATTCGACGACTTCGTTCCAGCGACGACTTCCGGCTCCGGGACGAGCCGCCGTCCTGCGGCGCGCTGCGCGAACGTCGCCGCGTCGAGCTCGTGCTGCCAGGCTGCCAGGTCGCCGCGGGCGCCTTCGGCGCGGGCGACGAGCGCGTCGAGCTCCGGAAGGGGCAGACGAGCGGTGTCCGCCTGAATGGCTTCGATCGCGCCAGCGTCGGCGGATGCCGCAAAGAAGCCGCTCAATGCCGCCTGCGCGCGCGCCCGGTCAGTGGCAGCGGCCGAAAAATCGGCTTCGACCTCATACACTTCCCGTTCGGCCCGGAGGTGATCGAAGCCGGCAGCCTCCCCCGCGTCCTCACGCCGCGCCAGCACCGTCGCGAGCTCGCGAAGACGGTCGCGGCTTCTGCCCAGCTCCCGCTCACGCGCTTGGGCCGTCCAGAGGTCGGTAAAGGCGAGGCGCAAGTCGGCGCGAAGGCGGCGAACCCGGTCCTCCGCCCGACTGGCGGTCGCGCCAACCCGGGCCGACGCTGCGCTCATTTCCAGCCGGCGCCGACCGGTCACGGGCAGTGGTTGCGTCACCGTCACCATGTTTTCGGCAATGCCTGCCACGGCTTCCCGGTTGAACGTGACGCGCGGGTTCGGCCAGCGCCCCGCTGCCAGGACATCGGCACGCGCGATCTCGATGCCCGCGCGCGCGGCTTGCACGCGGGGACTCTCGGGCGCAAGCTGCGCAAGAGCCTGTGATTCGGTCAATGACAACGTTTGCGCCCCCGCACCCACCGGCAGAAACGCCGCCGCGAGCACGGCGCGCGCGACACGCGCACGCATAACACCTCGATTGAAGAAAGAGAGAGGAACGAACAGACGACGGGTGAGCCCGTCAGATCAGGACAGGAGGGCGGGCGGGGCGCGAGACGGACCGGTTCGCGCCAGGGGCGGATCGTGGTTGTGCTGAACCAGCGGACGCACTGTCACGGCGCGCAGCACCGGCGCAGGCGGACTCGCGATCGCCGGCGGCAACCCCGCCGACGGGAGCGACCAGCCAACGACCATCTGGAACGGATCGAGAGGACGCGCGCTTTCGTCGGTATCGCCGACGCTCGCCACAGCGCTGCCATGGACCGCATGACGCGCGGCGCCGCCATGCATGTGAGTGTGGGAGTGAACAACCCGACCGACGTGGTGACCACTCACGTGCCCGGCGTCGTCGTGCACGTGCATCATGGGCGCAGCCAGACCGGAGGCCACGATTGACGCACACGCCATGACGGCCACGAAGGAGCGGTTCACCGGGCGCATTGTCCCCCGCTGAAGACACGGGCGTCAAGCGGGTCCGAGGGCGTATGATCCACCCGAATCCTGCGCATGTTCGATCCCTTTTTCACGTGGCTCGAATCGACGGCGTTCAGTGTCTGGATGCGGGAGTCGCCGTCGGTTTTTGCGTTTCCGATCATCCTGGCCGTTCATACCATCGGCCTTGGCCTGCTCGCCGGCATCAACGCCGCGATCGATCTCCGACTGCTCGGCATCGCGGCGCGAATTCCCCTGCTCGAATTCAGACGCTTCCTGCCCTACATGTGGCTCGGTCTCTGGTTGAATCTGGCCTCCGGCGTCGCGCTCCTCATCGCCTATCCGACCAAGGCACTGACCAACCCGCTCTTCTACATCAAGCTGGCGCTGATCGCCACGGCGCTTGCGATCCTGCGGGTGGTCCGCCGACGCGCGCTCGGCGGCAGCGCGGCTCCGCCGCTGTCGGGGAGCGGCAACATGAAAAGGCTCGCTCTGGCGTCGCTGACGTGTTGGGCCGTCGCGATTGCCGCCGGCCGATTCCTGGCCTACACCTACATTCGTTTGATGGTGGATTCCGTCCCGACCCCGCGGCCCTGGATTCCATGAATCGGTTCGGAGCGACAGGATGAGCGGCATTCAAATCTGGCTGCACCAGACGCTGCTGAAGGGTACTGCGGTGGCGGAGTTCATGCGAAGTAACTGGGGATGGCCGACCATCGAGAGCGTGCACTTCATCGGCTTGACGTTGTTGTTCGGCACCATTGCCGTATGGGACTTCCGCCTGCTCGGCATGGCCAAGCGGATACCGATTGCCGAGTTCCATCGTCTCGTGCCATTCGGCGTGCTTGGATTCGCCATCAATGCGTCGAGCGGCTCGATGTTCCTCATGACCGAACCGAATCAGTACGTGTACAACCCCGCGTTCCAGTTCAAACTGCTGCTTCTTGGACTGGCCGGGCTCAACGTGTTGCTGTTTTATACGACGGCATTCCGCCGGCTCGCTGCCCTCGCTCCTGGCGTCGACGCGCCGCGGAGCGTAAGGATGTTTGGAGCGGTCTCGTTGATCTGTTGGATCGGCGTCATCATCTGCGGTCGATTGATCACGTTTTATCGACCGTTCGCGTGCGGTCCGACCGAGGCGACCGCATTCGTCCTCCAGTGCATCCCGCTATAACCCGGCTCGATCCGCGAATCGCATTCAAAAGGGGATTCATCCTGCCTCAGAACACGGTAGGGCACGACCTGGAGGCGGTCGAGAGGTGGTGGCACATTCAGGCCGATCAGCCGCCCGGCCCCCGACACGCGCCACTGATGGTCCAGCGGACCGCTCCAGAAGCTCATTTCGAGCGTGCGGCGACGGCTCCGCCCGAAGTTGATCCCCCAGGTTCGACCTTCGCCCGCGACGTACCTGACCGAGGACAACGGGACGCTGAACTCTGCCGACCAGCCGTAGTCGGTCGGCTTCGCCGCCGACTGCCAGGGCGCGTCCCACGTCGACTCCGACGTGCGGCCATCCTCGGCGATGCGCCCGTCAGCCTGGGTGCCAAGGGCATTGGTGATGAAGTAGTAGCCCGACCGGCGATCGTCCGTCGTATCGACAACCAGGACGACGGCATCATCGCGAAGCAGGTCGGCGTCACGCTGGGTGAGCTGTGCGGTCACCGGCTCCATGTCCCACGCCCGGAATGCCACGTAGAGATGGCCGGCATCGTACAGCACGAGTGACTCGGTCCGCATGTCCGAGCGCTCGCCCCGTCGCGGCTCGAACTGGATGAAGCCGGTCGCCACGGTGGCGCCCTGCCATTCGCTCTCGGCCACCGTCCCGTCTATGACAGGGGGCTTCGCCACCTGCACGGCGTTGATCGCCACCGCTGATGCGGCGGCCGCGGCCGTCTGACCGTGAACGGCGGCGTTCGACGAGAGGCACAGCACGCCAGCGAAGCCGAAGACGGTTGTGACACCGCGGCGAGAGGCAGGCACCTTCATGGCCGCTGCTCGTGAGCACCGCGATGCTAGCACGCGCCATCAGAACGCGACCTCGCATGATGCCTCCCATCCGCTTTCCACCACGTTGGTGAAACGAAATTGTATTATAGTGAAACGACTGTTACAACACACGGAGCAGATGCTACCTCATCGTTACGCCGGCAGCACGGCGCTGACAGTGTCATCGGCAACAGGTCCATATGCGCGCCTCTGATCCCCGGGCGCAGCGGCGCGCGGCAACGCAAGCCGTGGCGCCCTCCCACAGGTGGCTGCTGTTCGTGCATCAGCTTCCCGCCAACCCCTCCAACCTCCGGGTGCGTACGTGGCGGCGCCTTCAACAGATTGGAGCGGTGGCGGTGAAGCAGGCGGTGTATGTGCTCCCGGATTCGCCAGACGCTCGAGAGGACTTCGAGTGGCTGAAGACCGAGATCGAAGGCGCAGGTGGCCAGGCCAGCGTCTTTTCGGCTGACACGGTCGATACCTGGTCACACGATGCGCTCGTGGAAGAGTTCCGGCGCTTGCGCCAGGACGCATACACCGCGCTCGCACGCGAGGCGGAACAGGTGTTGCGGCGGTCCGGTGCCGGCTCGCGCCGCTCGCAGCGCATGCCCTCACGGCGCGTCGTGCAACAGCTGCGGGAGCGACTCACGGCCATCGAACACGTCGACTTCTTCGGCAGTGCGGGCCGCGACCGCGTGATCGCGCTCGTCCGGCAGATCGAGGACCGTGCCAGCGGGACGTTACGGGGCGGTGCGACCCCGAAGGCGGGCGATGCCCGGTCTTACCACGCACAACTGTGGGTCACCCGGCCACGGCCCGGCGTCGATCGCATGGCCTCGGCCTGGTTGATCAGGCGCTTCATCGATCCCGACGCACGTTTCGCCTTCGTGGCGGATCGAAACGCCGTTCCCGCAGGCGCGATACCGTTCGACATGTTCGGTGTCGAGTTCAGCCATCAGGGCGACGGCTGCACCTTCGAGACCCTCTGTACTGTCTTCGGCATCCACGACGCAGCGGTCGCGCGACTGGCCGGAATCGTTCATGACCTCGATCTGAAGGACGGCCGCTTTGGCGCACCGGAAGCCGCCACCGTCGGCTCAGTCATTCAAGGACTCCAGCTGGCGCACGCCGACGATGACGCGCTGCTCGTGCAGGGCATGGCGCTGTTCGATTCACTGTTTCGAGCCTTCGAACAATCAGCGCACT
>DATDHP010000297.1:0-5653 GCA_036521515.1 Vicinamibacterales bacterium | reverse complement strand
TGAGATGGCCGGAGGAAAGCAAGGTTGGCGCGGCCGTGCGGACGCACACGCGTGTGCACGAGGCAGGCGCGATGGCGGAGACTCTCGATCTGTAGCGAAGCTCCGCCTCAAACCGACGAGTGGACCGGCGGATCTTCGCTAATAGATGCGCGGCCGCCGCGGCGGCCGCGCCTAAGACAGATCCAAAGGCCGACGATCAGAACTTGCTTCATTTGATACGACTTCGGCCTTTGGAGGCTTCTAGTGCCGACGCGTTCGTCGGGGTACGGAGCGCTCGCGGCCCCGCCGCCCAGCCTGCTGCCGCAGACGCGCGTAATGCTGCTCGAGCGCGACCATGTTCTGCCGCAGCCGGGCCCGGTGCGCCAGTCGGTCGGCCTGTTGCGAGCCGTCCGCCCGCAGGCGTTCATGCTCGCGGCTGAGCGCGCGCGTCTGCCGCCTGAGCGCCTCGTGCTCAGCACTCAGAGCGCCGTTCCCGCCGAGAATGTGGTCCTGCACGTGACCCCGTACGGCTAATGTACCGCGATTTCCGTTTCCTGCATGAGGAGGAGGATCGCGCGGCTCTGGTCGGCCGGCCTGCCAATCTGCGCTGCCGACACGCGCAATGTGATGCGCCGACCGCGCCGGTTCGTCGCGTCCAGCTCGAGCTCAGCCGTCCGATCAGTCGAATGCAGGATGTTCAGGATGGGCTGACGAAGCTGCTCGACCGGCAGTCCGATGTCGAGGCTGAAGAAGTGCTTTCCACGCACCTCGTCGTGGCGCAGTCCCCACAGTTCGGCCGCGACGTCGTTCCACAGCTCGACGAGCAGATCCTCGTTCATGACGACGACGCCGAACGGCACGCTCTTCAGGATCCCGCTCAGGAACACGTTGGTGCGTCCGAGATCGGAGCCGCGCTGCCGCAACTCCTGGTTCACCGTTTCCATCTCTTCGTTCGTCGACTGGAGCTCTTCGTTCATCGTTTCGAGCTCCTCGTTGGTAGACTGCAGCTCCTCGTTCGTGGTCTCCAGCTCTTCGACCGTGGACTGCAGCTCCTCGTTCGTCGTTTCGAGCTCCTCGTTCGTGGACTGCAGCTCCTCGTAGGCGGTCTCGAGCTCCTGGCGCGAGCGGTGCAGCTCTTCCTGGAGCTCGTGCTGCCGGGTGATGTCCATGAAGATGATCTTGGTACCCAGTGACGTATCAGCCGCATCGAGAATCGGCGTGACCTGCACGTTGAAAAAACGTCCGTCGCCGGCTTGCAGAGGCCACGCCACGTCGCGCAGTTGCACGACCTGGCGGCGCGCATGCGCATCGTCGAGGCACGAGCGCAACTCGACGGGTCGATAGGACACTTCGAGGTCCTGCAGCGGTCGGCCGATGTCGCGCGCCGTCAGGCCGAACAGCTTGCGCGCCCGGACGTTGGCGAGCAGCAGATGGCCGAGTGCGTCGAGGAGGAGCTGAGCTATCGGATCCTGGTCGAAGGAGATCTCACGCAGCCGGTTCGAATTGGTCGTGGTCGCCTGCCGTTCCTCGCGGCCGACGCCAAAGCCCGCGAGCGCGCGCTCGACCCCGTTCTCGCCGCGCACCTTCATGAACACCCGCTGCTTCAGATCGACCGGCGCAAAGGCGCCGGTGAAGTTCAGCAGCATCTCGGCCCGTCCGAGCACGAGATAGCCGCCGTCGCGCAGCGCGAAGTGGAAGCGGCTGACGATACGCGACTGCGCCTCGTGGTTGAAGTACATGAGCGTGTTGCGGCACACGAGCAGGTCCACGCGCGAGATCGGCGCGTCGTCGAGCAGGTCGTGACGGCCGAAGATCACGCTGCGGCGGAGATCCTTCTTGAAGATCCAGCGGCTGCCGTTCTGATCGAAATACTTTGCGCGGAGTGCCTGCGGCATGTCTTCGATCTGCCGGTCGGTATAGCTCCCTGTGCGCGCGACGGTCAGCTCCTCTTCGTCGACGTCGGTGGCGTAAATCTTGACCCGTTCGCGGAACTGATCGGGGCCGAGCTCCTCCACGAGGAGAATCGCCAGGGAGTAGCACTCCTCGCCGGACGCACATCCCGCGCTCCACACGCGGATCTGCTCGGTCGGCCCCTTCCCTTGCAGCAGCGCCGGGAGGACGTCGGTGCGGAGATACTCGAACGTCTCCGGATCGCGGAAGAACGTCGTGACGTTGATCAGAATGCCGTTGAACAACTGGCCGAATTCTTCGGGGTGCACCTGGAGATAGTCCTGGTACTCCCCGTACGACCCGACGGTGATGGTGGCCATCCGCTTGTCGATGCGGCGGGCCAGCGTGGATCGCTTGTAGGCGGTGAAATCGAACCCGCGGCTCAGTTTCAGATGCTCGAGAAGGCTCTCGAACTCCGGCGTGCTCTTTCCCTCGGTCATGGCCCCGGAACGCGCATAGACTAGCACGTGGGACACGTGCCGGAGAGACACCGTGGCCAGATTTGACGTCGTTGTGATTGGCGCCTCCGCCGGCGGCGTCGGCTTCCTCCAGCGGGTGGTGGAGCGGCTGCCGCGCGAATTCGGGGCGGCAATCTTCGTGGCGATGCACCTCCCTGATGGGGTCCGCAGCGCGTTGCCGGCCATTCTCCAGCGGGCCGGACCGTTGCCGGCCTCGCACCCGCAGAACGGCGCCCGAATCCGGCGCGGGCATATCTACGTCGCGCCGCCTGGATTTCACCTGACACTCGAAAACGGCCGCATGCGCGTCAGCCGCGGCGCCCGTGAGCATGGCGTCAGGCCGGCGATCGATCCGCTCTTTCGCAGTGCCGCGCTTGCCGCCGGTCCACGCGTGATTGGAGTGGTGCTCAGCGGCCTGCTCGACGACGGCACGGTCGGCCTGCGCGAGATCAAGAAGGCCGGCGGCGTGGCGGTCGTCCAGGACCCGTCCGAGACGCCGTTTCCGGGGATGCCGGAAAGCGCACTCGCCCACGTGAACGTCGACTACACGCTGCCGTCGGCGGAGATTGGTGAGCTGCTGGAGAATCTCGTCGCCTCGGCCGATGCCGCCGAAGCGTCGCCGGCCATCGACGAAGGCACGCTGGAGCACGAGGTCAAGGAGCTGACCATGCACGAGGACGAACGAGAGCATCCAGGCGAACCGTCGCCGTACTCGTGCCCGGAATGCGGCGGCGTGCTGTGGGAGATCAAGGATGGGGAGATCCTGCGGTTCCGGTGCCGCGTTGGCCACGCCTATACGAGCGAAACGCTCACCGGCGACCAGGCGTTGACGGTCGAGCATGCCCTCTGGACCGCGCTCCGCGCGCTCGAGGAACAGGCAGCGATCAAGCGGCGCGTCGCGGAGCGCGCACGCCGGCAGGGGCACCTCTCGACGGCGGACAGGTTCGCGCAGCGGGTCAGCGCGCTCGAAACGCAGGCTCAGACCCTTCGCGATTTGCTGATGTCGGGCGTCGGCGCCAGCGAGGACTGAACGTCAGGCTCAGTCGCGGCGGCTTGTCCGGTCAGTGGCGAGGCCCGCTGTCCTGGCGGCGGGGGCACTGGGCTCTTCGAGCTCCAATTGTTCTTCCACGAGCGTGGTCATGGTCGTGACGGCGGCGCACAGGGCCTTTGCCGCGGCACGGACCTCCCGCAAGGCTTTGCGCTGCTCGAGCATGTTGGCGCGCAGTTCCCCCATGTGCTTGAGGAGACCCGTCAGCTTGGCCGTCTGCGCGAAGACCGAGGGCAGGAGCGCACCGAGCTCGGTCAGATCGTCGTCGATGAGACGGACGCTCCGGTTGCCCGCCTCGAGTTGCGCCTGGAGGTCATCGCACGCCGTTGTCAGCGCGATGGAGCGATCGTCGCTCATGTGACAGATTCTAACGCCTGCAGGTGCGTACGCCCACCTCTGCCGTTGTCAGGCTGCGTGTAGCCGCTCAGGCGACCACCTCAGGGTCTCGGCGTGGTATCTCGCGCACCATTCCGCGTCTCCGGAATCCCGCGCGCGAGCATGCGCCGCACTTCGCCGCTGATCTCCGCGGCCGGCAGCACGTAGTCGGCCACCAGCACCTCGAGGGCATGCCGCGGCATGGCGTCGAACACCGCGTCTGACGGCGCCTGCACGATCACCACGCCATCGTGCGCGCGCACGGCGACGAGTCCTGCCGACCCGTCCCCGCCCAGCCCCGAGAGGAGAATGGCGATCACCTTCGCGCCGTACTCGTGTGCCGCGGTGCGGAACAGGACGTCCACAGAGGGCCGCGTATGGTGCTCGAGCGCTTCTGGGTGGTTTCGGCGCAGTGGGCGGTGATCTGAAGGTGACGATTGGGCGGCGCCACGTATACGTGGCCGTTGCGCAGCAGTTCCACGCCGACTGGAAAGGCCACGTGAAGAGCGGTGGCGCGCCCGAGGATGTCGGCCGTGAGACCCGGCCCTGCGGGCGCGGTGTGCAACGTGACGAGAACCGCCGCTTCGAGCTCTGCCGGAAGCGTGGACAGGATCGTCCGCAGCGCTTTCAGCGCGCCGGCAGACCCGCCAACGACGACGACATTCGTGGCAGGCGCGCCGGGGGGACAGGCCACGATGCATTATTGGTCGCCTGCAGCGCCGGCGCCATCGTGAAGTGACAGGAGGACACCTGAGTGTCGCGTCGCGCAGACAGCGGGATCATGGCGGCCGACTCGGGCGCGAAATCACCAGTGATCGTGCTGCACTGCTCTGGCGCGATTTTTGACCCTGCGCAGATTACCTCGGAGGCCTCATGCGCGACTCACGCCTTCGCCGGTCCGGCTCCGCCATAGCGCTGGTCACGCTGGCCGTTCTCGCTGGCACCCCGCGGGACACCGCCGCCCAGGGTCAGACCCCTCCCCGGCCCGATTTCCTGTTCGGCCGTCCGGCCGGCTCCATCGCGTTTCGAGCGAGCTGGGTCATCGCGCGAGGGGGCGAGGAGTGTCCGGATGCCAATCCGCTGCGCTGCCACGACGTCTACAGGTTCGTCGAACGGGAGTTGACTATTGACCGGGGTGACTTCAATACCGCCGCCTTCGCCACGGACGTCGGCTTCGCGCTGTCGTCCCGCGCCGACGCCGTCGTCGGCGTTGATTTCAGCCGTGCGTCGATTGCCTCGGAGTACCGCGACTTCGTGGACAACAACCGCTTGCCCATCGAGCAGACGACGTCCCTCAAGGAGCTGAACCTGACCGGCAGCATCCGCTTCGCCCTCACGCCACGCGGACGGGAAGTCAGCCGGCTGGCGTGGGTTCCGGGCGCCGTGGTCCCCTATGTCGGCGGCGGCGGTGGCATGATGTGGTACGAATTCAGGCAGGTCGGCGACTTCGTGGACGCCCTCGACGTGCGTCCGACCGGGTTGGCCATCTTCTCGGACACGTTCGAGGGGCAGGGCTGGACCCCCAGCGCGCACGTCCTCGCCGGCGTGGACGTGAAGCTGTACCATCGGTGGTACCTGACCATGGATGGCCGCTACGTCTGGGCCGCCGGCGAGCTGGGACGCGAGTTCGAGAATTTCGATCCGATCGATCTCACCGGCATTCGTTTCGGCGTTGGTATCAATGTGTTGTTCTGATCCTGATTGCGCTACGTTCCCTGGAGTCGAGCCATGAGAACTCACCTCGCAATCGTCGCGCTGTTCGTCGCCCTCGCGACGCCGGCGCGCGCGCAGACGCCCGACGCGCGCTGGTCGCCGTGGCTGGGATGCTGGCGGATGCTCGATG
>DATDHP010000296.1:0-6868 GCA_036521515.1 Vicinamibacterales bacterium | reverse complement strand
GAACCCAAAAGGCGGGGAGTGGTGTTGTCGGGCTCAACGCGGGGGCTGAAGCCCCCGCCCTACGTCCGCGTCAATCGATTCCTGGGCGCGACGAACGCGCCAATCAACTTGGTAGTGCGGGGGTTTTAACCCCCGCGACCGCTCTATCGCGCCGCGCGCCGCTGCGGCGTCGACTGGCTCATCTGGAGCAACTGCTGCGCTTCGGGGAACAGCGTCAGGGCGAACTGGAGCTGCGGATCTCGCGCCGACAGGTTCCGCCTCGACGTTTCCACGCCGAAGAGATCGACGTCGATCTCGTAGCGGATCATCGCCTTGATGAACTCGAGGTCCTTCTGCCAGGCCTCTTCATCGATGCGCAGCCGCGACATCCGGACGTGCTCCTTGAACTCCGCCACCATCGCGTCGTCGACAACGAAATCCGCCGTGAGCTCGCGCGGCTTGCTCGTGGCGCTCTGGGCAATTCGCGTATCGCCGCGGCGCCAGAAGCGCTGCGCGAACGTATCGAACAGCTGGCGCGCGTACAGCGTGCGGCCGAAACGCGTGGGGTTGAAACCGTCGACCGGCCCGTCGAACCGGCGATCGGGCTCGACGCCGCCGCCGCTGTAGACCCTGCGACCGGCGTCGGTCAACTTCAGGTCCTCCGCCTTGTGCTCGCGGTTCGCATCCTGGTCGCGATACGAATACGTCACGTACTCGTCGAAGGTCGCGTCCCACGGGCGCTGAATCAGCCGGCCGCTCGGAGTGTAGTAACGCGCGGTCGTGACGGCGACGCCCGCGCCCTGGCTGACGCGATACACGGACTGGACGAGCGCCTTGCCGAACGTCGTCTCGCCGACGATGAGCGCGCGATCGTGGTCCTGCAGCGCGCCCGAGACGATCTCCGACGCGCTCGCGCTATTGCGGTTGACGAGCGCGATCATCGGCAGGTTCAGGTAATCGCTGCGCTCGGTCGCGCGGTAATCCTGGTCGGAATTGGGGACGCGTCCGCGCGTGTACACGATCAGGTCGCCGCGCGGCAGGAACCGGTTGGAGACCTTGATGGCCTGGTCGAGCGCGCCGCCGGGATTGTTGCGGAGGTCGAACACGAGCCGCTTCATCCCTTTCTGCGTCAGGTCGCGCAGCGCGCGGCCGAGCTCCTGGTCGGTGTTCTCGCCGAAGTCCTGCAACCGGATGTAGCCGGTCTGGGCGTCGATCAGGAAGGCGGCCGGCACCGTGGGAATGTGGATCTCGTCACGGACGACCTCGAGGTCGATCAGGTCGTTGTAGCCGCTGCGCTTGATGGAAATTCTGACGGGCGTTCCGCGCGGGCCGCGCAGACGGCGAACGGCCTGGTCGCTGGTCCAGCCCTTCGTGTCCTCGCCCTCGATGCGGGCAATCACATCGCCGCGCCGCAGCCCCTTCTGATAGGCAGGCGAGCCCTCGAACATCGTGGCCACGGTGATCTCGCCGTCGAGCACGACGATGGAGATCCCCAGGCCGTAGTACCGGCCCTCCTGGCGCTCGCGCATCTGCGCGTAGCTCCGCGGATCCATGAAGCTCGAATGTGGATCGAGCGTCTGGAGCATTCCCGAGATGGCCCCGTACACGAGGCGGTCGGACTCGACCTCGCCAACGTAATTCTGCTCGATGGCGCCGAGCGCGGCCGTGAAGACCTTGTACTGGTCCGGGACCTTGTCCTGGGCCGACAACGCGTTGCGGCCGAAGAAGCCGCCCGCGAGGGCGCAGAACACGATGGCGAAGACGGCGGCGGAAAGAGACCGGTATCTGCGCATAACTTAGTGATACATTCGAGCTGCGGTTGCTGGGAAAATCAACCAGCCGCCGATTGACGGTTCTCCGGCCGCTCCACCGGAACAACCGGCGGCAGACGCCGAAATAGCACTATTAAGAATGGTAAACCGTTGCCTTGACCCCGTCCAGATCGGATTTCTATAATCCGTAGAATGATTTAGCGGCGCCGGACCCCCTTAGACGCAGGCCGGGCGTCCCCGGCCGGCGGGAGCAGTTCAATGTTTGGTTCCATCGGCATGCCCGAGCTGATCATCATCCTGGTGGTCGCGCTCATCATCTTCGGCCCTCGAAAGCTCCCGGAGCTCGGCCGTTCGCTCGGCCGGAGCATCGGCGAGTTCAAGAAGGCCTCGAACGAGTTACGGAGCACGCTCGAAGAGGAAATCCGCATCGAGGACCAGAAGGACTCGCGCGCCGCCATGCGGGCGGAACAGAACTCGGCGGTCGCCGCGGCGTCGGCGATGCAGCCGACGCCAACCCCGATCGAGACCCCGGAGGCGGTCGCCACGCCGACGGAGGAAACCATCAGCCGTACGCCCAGCACCGGCACGAACGCGTAATCGACCCGCATGGCCCTGGTGCCGTTTCCCAGTCAGGCGCCGAAACCGGCGCCCGACGACGATTTCGATCCCGATCGCGACGACGAGCTCGCCAGCGAAGAAGCCGGCGGGAAGATGTCGTTCCTGGAGCACCTCGACGAGCTCCGGAGACGCATCGTTTATTCCGTCATCGCCCTCGCGGTCGGCTTCCTCATCTGCTGCTTCTTCATCACGGAGCTCTTCGATTTCATCATGCGACCGATGCAGCAGCTGCTGCCGCCCGGCGGCACGCTCGTCTACACCGATCCCACGGAAGCGTTCGTTTTGTGGATCAAGATTGCCGCGATCGCCGGGCTGCTCCTCTCCTCGCCGGCGATTTTCACGCAGGTCTGGCTGTTCGTCGCGCCGGGGCTGTACTCGCACGAAAAGAAGTGGGCGATTCCCTTCGTGGTGATGTCCACGTTCTTCTTCGTGCTCGGGGCGGCGTTTTCGCACTACATCGTGTTTCCGCTGACCTGGCGTTTTTTCGTCGGCTTCACGACGGACATCCTGACGTTCATGCCGCGGATCGAGCCGTCGTTCTCGCTCTACCTGCGGCTCGTCCTCGCCTTCGGCATCGTCTTCCAGCTGCCGACGCTCGTCCTGTTTCTCGCGCGCATGGGCGTGCTGACGGCCCGCTTCATGATCAAGAACTTCAAGTATGCCCTGCTCGCCATCATCGTCATCTCGGCGGTCCTCACGCCTGACGGCGGAGGGGTGTCGCTCGTCGCGATGTCCGGTCCGATGGTCCTGCTCTACGTGTTCAGCATCGGCCTGGCGTGGCTGTTCGGCAAGAAGAAGCCAGTCGCTGAAGACTGATCGTTGGTGATTCGAGCGTCGCGCGCGGGTGAGGTCGATCGGCTCGTCGCCGACCTGCGGCACGGGCCGGCGGCGGCGCGCGATGCGGCCATCGCGCGACTGCGGGTGATTGGCTCGCGCGCGGTCGACAAGCTGGCCGCCCTCCTTGCGGTCGGGCAGCCGCCAATGGTGCGCGCCGCAGTGGTGAGGGCGCTCGAGGGCATCGACGATGCGCGGGTGATCGACCTTGCCCTCGGCGCGTTGCCCGACACGGACGCGGATGTGGTGACCGGCGCCATCGGCGTGCTCCGGGCGTGGATCGCGCGCGAGGACGGCACGCGGGTGATGGATGCCTTGACCGCGATTGCCGTGGATCCCGCGCGTGACGGCGGGGCGCGCCGGGCTGCGCTCGACGCGTTGTCCGACCTGCCCCGGCACCTCGTCCAACCCGTGCTGCAGCAGGCAGCAGCGGCGCTCGGTGCGGCGACCCTCGATGATCCGGCGAGCGCCCGCGAATGGCTGGATGCCCGCCACGGCGCGCCGCTCTCTGATCTGCACGAGTTCATCGTGCGGGCGCGGGACGCGGAGAAGCGTGAACCGTTCGCGCACCGGCGGCAGGACTGGCAGGTGACGCGCGCCGCCGCGCACGCCGTGCTCGCGCAGCGCGGCAGCCGCGTGGCGCTCTACGACCTGCGGGAAACGTTCGATGCCGCGCAGGGACCCCTGCCGCTCGACTTCCTGACCGCCGTGACGATGGTCGGCGACGCAAGCTGCCTGGAGCCGATGGCCCGAGCATGGGCGGCAGCACCCGCCGGCGAGGCCTGGTGGCGCGAGCGGCTGGCGGACGCGGCCGCCGACATCATGCACCGCACGCGGCTGAGCGGCCGCAGCAACGTGGTGAAGCGGATTCGGGCGAAGTGGACGCGGTTCTTGTAACTCCCAACTCCCAACTCCCAACTCCCAACGTTCCAGGCCGACCTGAAGGTCGGCCTCTACGAAAACAAGTACTGCAGATGAAGTGCAGATGAACGCTCGTAGGGGCCGGCTTCGGCCGGCCCGGCGGTTGGGAGTTGACTATTGCTCGACCCTGAACTCCCGTTGACCCACGGGCTGGCCGTTCACCTGGAACTCCACGCGGTACTCGCCTGGCGGGAAGCCGGCCGACGGGCTCTGCAAGTGGAACTCCGTAGCCCCCTCGCGGGTGAACGAGACGTCCTTCATCTCCTCGCGCACGGTCTGGCCCGCGTAGACCCAGCGCACCGACACGGTGCCTTTGCCCCGGGCGTCGTTGATCACGGACGCGAAGATCGTCTCGTTCGGCTTGAACGTCGTGGTGTGCGCACCGATGCTGTCATCCGAGTTCAACGAGCGGCCCACCTGGATCGTCGTGACCTTGAGCGGTTCGCCGGGACCGCACGCCACGGCGACGGCCATGGCGGCCGCTGTCACGAGGAGACGAAGCCTGGCATTTTGCATCACGGTGCCTGGCGCAGACGCGCCTCCCCCTCGCACAGGCCACGGAGGCACGGAGGCACGGAGATAACCCGACCTTGCGTTTCTCCGTGTCTCCGTGTGTCCGTGGCCAGTCATAAGTGAAAGGGCTCCATCAGTACGATTTCGCGAACCAGGCGTGCACCACGGCTGGCTGGCCGCACTTCAGGCAGCGCTTGCCGTCGGCCGGCGGGCTGTCGAATGGAATGTTGCGGATCGTCGCCTGGGTCTCCGCCTTGATGTCCGCTTCGCACTGCGTCGAGCCGCACCACGGGGCAATCACGAAGCCCGGCCGCCCCTCCAGGAGCTGTTTGAACTCCTCGTAGGAGCCGGTCGAGGACGTGTGCTCTGCGCGGAACTTGAGCGCGCGATCGTAGAGCGCCTGCTGGATGGTCGCGAGCAGCTGCTCCACGTGGGCGCCGAGCCCATCCATTGGCACGAACGACTTCTCGCGCGTGTCGCGACGCGCGAGCACCACCTGCGACTTCTCGAGATCCTTGGGCCCGATCTCCAGGCGGACGGGCACCCCCCGCAGCTCCCACTCGTTGAACTTCCACCCTGGCGTCTGCGTGTCGCGATCGTCGAGCATGACGCGCACGCCGCGCGCCACCAGCTCGTCGCGAATCGCCTGCGCCTTCGGCAGCACGGTTTCGCGCCAGTTGCCGCGCGGGATCGGCACCATGACCACCTGGTAGGGCGCGACCTTTGGCGGCAGGATCAGCCCGCCCTCGTCGCCATGGGTCATGATGAGGCCGCCGATCATGCGCGTCGAGACGCCCCAGGACGTCGTGTGCACGTACTGCACCGACTTGTCGCGCGCCTGGAACTTGATGTCGAAGCTCCGCGCGAAGTTCTGTCCCAGGTTGTGCGACGTGCCGGCCTGCAGCGCCCGGCCGTCGCGCATCAGCGCCTCGATCGAGTAGGTGCGTTCGGCCCCGGCGAACTTCTCGCTCTCCGTCTTCTGGCCGTGCACGACGGGCATGGCCAGGTCGTTCTCGGCGAAGTCCTTGTAGACGCCGAGCATCCTCATCGTCTCTTCCTGCGCCTCGTCCGCCGTCTCGTGCGCGGTGTGCCCCTCCTGCCAGAGGAACTCGGTCGTCCGGAGGAACAGCCGCGTGACTTTCTCCCAGCGAACCACGTTCGCCCACTGGTTGATGAGGATCGGGAGATCGCGCCACGACTGCACCCACTTCGCGTACATCGTGCCGATGATCGTTTCCGAGGTCGGCCGGATGACCAGCCGCTCTTCGAGAGGCTCATTGCCGCCCTGCGTCACCCACGCCACCTGGGGCGCAAAGCCCTCGACGTGCTCGGCCTCCCGCATCAGGAGGCTCTCCGGAATGAAGAGCGGGAAATACGCGTTGACGTGCCCGGTCGCCTTGAAGCGACGGTCGAGTCCCTGCTGCATCAGCTCCCAGATGGCGTAGCCATAGGGCCTGATCACCATGCAGCCCTTGACGGGGGAGTAGTCGGCCAGTTCCGCGCGCCGCACGACGTCGATGTACCAGCGGCCGAAATCCTGCGACTGGGGCGTGATCTCGGTTGGGACGTCGGGAATCTCAGTGTCTTTGGCCATGGTCAGGGCTACGGGCTTCAAGCACGTCGGAGACGTGCTTGCGCCAGTGTAGATCGTCGCGTGACGGGAAATCCGTCCGAAAGTGACCGCCGCGGCTCTCCTCACGCCTGTGCGCCGCCCGCGTGATGAGCGGCCCGACGGTGACGAGGCCCTCCACCCGTCGGAACTCGTGATCGCGGCGCTGCTCGACCGGCGCGGCGGAGAGGGCACCCGCCCATGCTCCAGCTGTGCGACGGTGCTATCCTATCAACCCTCCCAATCCCACACGCCCAATGCTCAATGCACAAGCCGTAAACGCATCGCGCATCGGCGTTTTGGCATTAAGGCACTGGGCGTTCGGCATTGAGCATTGAGCATTGAGCATTGAGCATTGATACCCGCAAGGAGCCCGCGCGCGTCGATGTACGGACGGGTTCGAGTACTTCGGCAATCTGGATCGGCGACGGGGTGGTCGATCGCCTGTCATCGCTGCTCGCCGCGCACGAGGTTGGATCGCGCCGCTTCGTCGTCTCCAATCCGACCGTCTGGCGGCTTCACGGTCCGCAGCTCCAGCGTGTCATCGCCGCTGGCGAGCCGATCCTGATCCCGGACGGCGAGCGGTACAAGAACCTCCAGTCGGTCGCGCGCATCTACGACC
>DATDHP010000295.1:0-5337 GCA_036521515.1 Vicinamibacterales bacterium | reverse complement strand
CCGGACTCGGCGACGATCGCGCGAGCGGCTACCCCCGAGTGGCGCGGCACCAGGATGAGCTGGTATTCGCGTGGACCGAGAGCACCGGCGAGGGGATGCAGACGGTCAAGACGGCCATCGCACAGCTGCCCTGACCTGATTCTCATTGCGACGGGCCACGGAGGCACGGAGGTCAGTTGGATTCTCCGTGTCTCCGTGACTCCGTGGCTCGTGGAAGCCAAAAGAAAAGGGCGGGTCCGGAGACCCGCCCTTTCAACTGCTGTCCTGCTCCGCTGAAGCCTAGTCGACGACCTCACCAGGACGCTGGCCCCAGCCGAAGCCGTCCTTCGGACGGCGGAGGCTGACCATGCGAACGCGGTGATCGGCCGGGTTGCGGCCGGGGCTGCCGCTGATGACGACGTAGTCACCGGGCTTCAGAGTTTCCCTGGTCACACCCTGCCCGCCGAGCTGGCCCGCGCCACCCCACTCCACGGCGTAGCGCACCATCGTGCCATCCTTTTCCTTCACCATCAGGTGGACGAAGGAGTGCGGATTGCGGAACAGGAACTGGACCAGTTCACCTTCGATCGTCACCGATTGGTCTTCCAGATACGTGGCGGCGAAGGAGTGATGGGCGAACGCCCGCGCCCCGGCCACGCTGACCACGGCGACGAGCAGGATAACCAGGTGACGCTTCATGGGTCCTCCTGAGCAGAACCTTCCCCTTCCTCACGAAAAATCCTAGTCGATCCAGTTCAGGCTGCGCCTGAAGAGTCCCCTGAATTCTCCGTCAGGAACGTCGGCCCCGCCGCGGCGCGCGTGGGCCGACGACAAACCAGAGTACCGCAAAATCCCCTCTCTCGCCAGAGAGTCCGAGCGCTACTGTGTGCCGCGCGGCCACAGGATGCCCTGGGACTGCGACCGGACGGGGCCAAGCCCCTTGTACACGAATTTCTGGATGCGCTTCCCTTCGTACGTTTCGGTCGTATACAGATTTCCTCTCGAGTCGGTGGCAACGCTGTGCACGGCGTAGAACTGTCCGGGCTGGCGGCCGCCGTCGCCGAAGCTCGTAAGCTCCTCGAGCGTGTCGCGGCGGAGGATCCGGACCTTCATGTTGCGCCCGTCTGCGAGGTAGATGTAGGTCTGCTGCGGGTCCTTCGAGAACGCGATGTCCCACACGGAGCCCTCACCGAGGCTCCGCCTCGCGATGAACTGCTCCTTCACGAACTTCCCGTCGCGCTGGAACACCTGGATGCGGTTGTTCACGCGATCGCAGACATACAGCAGGTTGTCGTTCGAGAGGTCGGCGCAGTGCACCGGGTTGCGGAACTGCTGCGCCGGCGGCGCATCGGGGTTGTACGGCCCGAGGTTGGTGTCGTCCGGCTTGTTGCCGTATGCGCCCCAGTACCGCTTCATCGCCCCGGTGTCCACGTCGAGCACCGCGACGCGCTTGTTCAGGTAGCCGTCGGAAATGTAGGCCTCGTTCGCGCGCGGATCGATGAAGATCTTGGCGACGCGGCCGAAGTTGCCCTGGTCGTTGCTGCCGCCGTTGAACGTCGGCTGCCCCTGTGCGTTCGGCGGTCCCTTGCGCACATCCGGCTTGCCGTACTGCGCAACGAACTTTCCGCTGCGCGTGAACTTCAGCACGTGCGAGTCGCCCGGCCCGTTGCCGCCGATCCAGACATTGCCCTTGTGATCCACGACGATGCCGTGGTTCGACGACGGCCAGTCGTATCCCTCGCCAGGTCCGCCCCAGCTCGACACGAGATTGCCCGCCAGATCGTATTCCAGGACCGGCGGCGCGCCGACACAACACTCGCCGGTCGGTGTCTTCAGCTCGGCGCCCTTCTCCATGTTGCTCAGCGTGGCCGAGCTGCGGTGGATGATCCAGATATGGTCACGCTCGTCCACCCACACGCCGATCGTCGATCCGAGCACCCAGTGATTGGGCAGGGGCTTGGGCCACAACGGATCGACCTCGAACATCGGCGCCTGCACGGCGCCTTGTGACTGTGCCTCGGCCGCCCGCTGCAGCCAGACCTGCGACCCCGCCAGCACGACAACCAGCACCAGGAGGCCTGTCCCGATGTACCAGCTCCGGTTCTTCATACGCTCCTCACTCTTTCATCTGATCCTTGCCGGGATTCGGGGTTCGGGATTCGGGATTCGAATCCGCGTCGTTTCAACAGAACATTCGCGAACCACGCGATCGCCGCGATGGTGACAAGCAGCGTCAGCCACCACATCAGCGCCGCCAGCGTGGCGAGATCCATTGCCGGCACCGGGAACATCAGCAACTGTTCGCCGCGTTCGGTAAACCAGTGCCAGCCGGTGTGTGCGACGAACGCGGACAGGATGATCGTGCCCATTCGCTCGGCCACGCCGTACCGGAAGAACAGATTCAGCATCGGCACCACGATGGCCAGGACCAGCAACTGTCCCAGCTCGACGCCGAGGTTGAACGACAGCAGCGACGTCAACAGATGGGATCCCGCGAACTGCAGCGTTTCGCGCAGGGCGAACGAGAACCCGAAGCCGTGCACCAGTCCGAAGCAGAACGTGATGAGCCATCGCCTCGTCACGCGCATGCCCACGATGTTCTCGAGCGCCATGTAGACGATGGAGGCGGCGATCAAGGTCTCCACCAGCGGCGGGAACCACAGCCCCGACGGCGCCATGTCGTACGCCGACGCGATGAGCGTGATCGAGTGCGCCACCGTGAAGGCGGTCACGACGCCGATGAGCGTGCCGACCCTGCGGAGCGGAATCACCAGGCAGAACAGGAAGAGCAGGTGATCGATCCCGTCGAGGATGTGATGGAACCCGTCGCGCACGAACCGCGCGGCCGCCTGATGCCAGCGCGGGTCGAGCGCCACCACGCCGGGATCGTCGTGCAGCTCGAACGCGCGCTCGCGGCCGTCCGGCGTCAGCAGGCGCAGCGCGATCGTCACGCGCAGGCCGAGGCGCCTCAGCCCCGGCTCAATCGAGAAGCGCGACCGATCCGAGGCAATCGGATATTCGAGCAGGACGTCGAGCAGCCCTTCCTCCCAGACCAGCTGCACGTCATCGGCAAGCTTTGGCCCGGTGACGTGCGCCAAGGCGGTGTCGTACGCACGGAACGACTGATCCGACGGGAGTGATGCCAGTGCCGCGACAATGGTGGGCTCGCCGATCGATTGCTCTTCTTCGTAGAGGCGCACGTTGCGGGCGATCCACACGGTGGCGCCGTTGCGCAGCTCCTCGTCGGCGCGGGCGATGTCGATGTAGCCGCGGTCGCGCGTCGGGATGACCACGTCCGCGATCGAGGCGGACGGCACGCGCACGAGCAGCCGCATGCGCTGGCCTTCCGGCTTCAGGAACGCCTGGACGACGACGTCGTTCGGGATGTCGTGCGCCGAAACGACGGTGCCGGCGAGCGCACACAGCGCAAGCCCCGCGACGACTGCGACAAACCACGGGCCGCGGTGACGCGGCGACGCGGAGACAGCTTGTGTTGATTTTCTCCGCGTCACAGCGTCTCCGCGGCCACGTGACAGTGAAAGGCGCATCGTCAGTACGCCATCGCGTAGCAATCGCGGCGCGGGTCCGCGCCGGCAATGCGGTTGCCCGTCTGCGGATCCAGGAGCACCGCGGTTGCGCAGCTCGAGATGCTGTGGGTCCGTACCTTGCGGATGTCGTGGCCACGTCCGCGAAGATCGGTGACGACGCCGTCGGGGATGGGCGCCTCGACGTTCAGCTTGTTGAACCCGGCGGTGTGCGGCCAGAACGATCCCTGGAAGTGGAGTGTCTGGATGCGCGGCCACTCGAAGGCCTCGTGGAGGTTCGGGTACCACCTCGGCCAGAACTCCACGGTATTCAGGAACGCCTGGAGAATCGTCTGGTCCTGGTTGTCGCCGCCAGGCGTCCCGAGCGCCATGAACGGCTGGCCATCGCGGAGGACGATGCTCGGCGTGAGGGTGTATCGCGGCCGTGACCGCGGGCGCAACTGGGCGGCGCGCGTCCGATCCAGCCAGAACTGCTCGCCGCGAACGCTCATGGCGATACCGGTTCGCCCGAGCACCACCGCGCCGCCGATCCACCCGCCGCTCGGCGTGCTGTCGAACACGTTGCCGTCCTTGTCGATGATCGCGATGTGCGTGGTGTCCTTCTGCGTGCCGCGGATCGGCTCGGCATCGGGTCCGGCCTCGCCCGGCCGCGTGCCGTCGGCGATGTTCGCCACCCAGAACGGCCAGTTCTTGACGCGGGAGTCGAACGGCAGCGGGTTGCCGGCCTTGAACGAGATCTGCGCACGCTTCGGATTGATCAGGGCCGCGCGCTGTTTCGCGTAGCCCGCCGACAGCAATCCCTCACCCGGGGTCTGAACGAACTCGGGATCGCCGTAGTACGTGTCGCGATCGGCGTACGCCAGCTTCAGTGCCTCCGTGACGGTGTGGATGTAGTCTGCGCTGTTGTGCTGCATCGCGCGCAGATCGAAGGTCTCGAGGATCTCGAGCGCCTGCAGGAGCACCGGGCCCTGGCTGCCGAACGAGTGCTTGTACACGTCGTAGCCGCGGTATCGGGTGACTGCCGGCTCTTCGACGCGCGCGTAGAACTCCGCGAAGTCGCCGAGCTCGAACGGCGCCTTGTGCTGCTCGAGGAACGCCACCATCTCGGCGGCGATGTCTCCCTTGTAGAAGCGGTCGCGGGCCGCGACGACCCCCGCGGCGCGGCCACCGCCCTTGTTCGCGCGCTCCGCCTCCACCATCTTCGTCAGCGTGGCAGCCAGCGTCGGCAGCCTGATCAGGGCGCCCGCCGGGTGCATCGACCCGTCCGGCTTCAACCAGTATTTCTGGTTCTCCGGCCACGACTTGAAGAAGTCGAGGTTGCCTTTGATCGCGTCCGCCGTGCGCGGCCTGAGCGGAAACCCGTCGCGCGCGTACTCGATGGCACGCTCCGACACCTGCTCGAACGACATCGTCCCCCAGCGCTCGAGGACGGTGAGTGCCGCGTGGAGCGCTCCCGGGATCACCGCGGGATCGAGCCCGGCGCCGTCCAGCGTCTTGCCGCGCCGGGTGTAGTACTCGATCGTCGCGCCCTTCGGGGCCCACCCCTGCCCGACAATCGACGTGACCTTACGCTCGCGCTGCGGGTACACCAGCACGAGCGCTTCGCCGCCGAGGCTGTACAGATCCTGCTCGATCACGCCGCCGACGATCAGCGAGGAGACGCCGGCATCGAAGGCATTGCCGCCTTTCAGCAAGATCTCGAAGGCGGCGGCGGTCGTCAGCGGGTGTCCCGTCGAGACGCCGCCATGCGGTCCCGCAACAGCGGGCCGCAGCGACGGAACGCGCTGCCCGGCGCGGTCGCCTCGAGGGCTCT
>DATDHP010000294.1:0-3019 GCA_036521515.1 Vicinamibacterales bacterium | reverse complement strand
GGGGAACTGTGGGCGTCGATCTCGGGCCGGCTGAAGCCGGCCCCTACGACTGAAGAACAAACGGACGTGGGGGCCGGCTTTAGCCGGCCCGAGCCGGTACGCGTGCTCGAGCACCTGCGAGCCCGCGGCGCGTCGTTCGCGCAAGAGATCGCCGCCGCCTGCAACCTGACCGATGACGAAGTGCGCAGCGCGCTCGGAGAGCTGGTCGCGGCCGGGCTGGTGAGCTCGGACGGCTTTGCCGGATTGCGAGGGATCGTCGGCGCCGGGTCCGTGAACGGGCCCGGCCGCTGGTTTGAAATCAAATTGGGGTCGGACCCCGGGGCCCCCGACGCGCGGCTCTTGCGCGTTGGGGTGGGAGACGCCGGTGCGGCGCGTATCAAGGTCGATGCGGTGGAGACCCTGGCATGGACGCTCCTGCGACGCTACGGGGTCGTGTTCCGTCGCGTGCTCGCGCGCGAGACGACCGCCGTGCCGTGGCGGGATCTCGCCCGCGTTTACCGCCGGCTGGAGGCACGCGGCGAGATCCGCGGCGGACGGTTCGTGGCGGGGATGTCCGGTGAACAGTTCGCGCTGCCCGACGCCGTGGAGCGCCTTCGAGAAGTGCGCCGGTCCACGCCAGACGATCGCCTCGTGACGATGAGCGCGGCCGACCCGCTGAACCTTACCGGCATCATCACGCCCGGCGATCGCATCCGCGCCGCCGCCGGCAACCGGGTCGTGTATCGCAATGGCGTCCCGTGCGCAGCCATGGAAGGAGACATGCTGCGTGTGCTGGAGCAGGTCGACCCCGAGATCGCCGCCGACGTGGCGGCAGCCGCCGCCGGTCGCCGCGTGCCTGTGCTGAGCGGGTACGTAGGACGCGTGTAACCGTCGTTCACGCTTCTCGGTTCTCGCTTCTTGGTTCGTGTTCAGGTTCGTGGTTCAGTTCTGGGTTCGTGGTTCATGAGTTCGTGGCTCTCCAGTCTCAAGGGCCCGCTGACGAGGCGCCAAGCTGGCGTTGCACGACGGTGGCGAGCAGCGTCCGGGCGGCCTCGCGAATCTGCTGAGTCCGGCCGCGCGTGGCCAGCGGGGTGAGATACGAGACCGCGCGATCGAATTGCCGCGCCCGGAGCAGCGCCTCGGCGAGCCTGAGTTGGTATTGCTCACGCGCGGGGGCCATCTTCACTGCCTGTGACAGGTACGACACCGCGCTCTCGTGGTCCGTCCCGCCGAGCAGCGCGACGTCGCCGAGCATCGCGAAGAGATGCGCCGCGCCGGGGGCGAGCCCGGCGGCCCGCTCGAGCGCGGTCCGGGCCTGTTCAAGGTTTGTGTTGGACCGATCGCTGCCCTGGCCCTGCTGGAACACGCGCGCGATCAGCGCGCGGCCCAGCGTGCCCAGGATCCCGGCGTCCTCCGGCGCCAGCGCGGCGGCGCGCTCGAGGAGCATCACCGCTTCGACCACATGCCGCCCCTCGAGCTCGATCAACCCCTGTGCCGCGATCGCCCGCGCGCGGGTCGGATCCTTGGCGATCACCCGCTTCACGTGAAGACGCGCCGCGTCGTGCCTGCCGATTCGAACGAGGAGGTCGCCGAGATACGACTGACCCTCGAGATCGTCCATCGGCTGGCCGCGCAATGACGTGTCGACGCTAATCCGCTCGCTGAACTGGACACGGACCACGGGAACACTGATCCTTCGGACGTATTCCGTCAGTTCCCTGTCCAGGGCCGCGAAGTCGGCACCGAATGCCTGCGCGAACGCCTCGTTCGATGGCTGTCCCGACTGGAGGCTCGCCAGGTACGCGGTCAGCTGCGACTGCCGGCCGGCGGGACCGAACGAGAGATAGTGCATCAGTGCCCAGGACTGTGCGTACAGCATGCCGCGCCTGGTGCTTTCGTTGTACTCGGGCGATCGATCGTCAATCGCGATCAGGTCGGCGATCGGTATCAACCTCCGGCTGCGGAGCAGTCCGAGGTGGTATCCGCGGCCGGCACCAATCATCGCGGCGCTTCCGCCGCTCTCCTCCTGGAAGGTCGCGTACAACTCGGCGAACCCTTCATTGACCCACAGAGGAACCTCGCCGAGCGTGTTTCCTACCAGCAGATGCGTGTACTCGTGGAAGACGATGGAGTCCGCCAGGTCCGCCCGTCCCGCATTCATCGCGATGTAGTTGAGGTCCTCCCAACTGGCCGAGTAGCCCACGAGATCGCTGGTGCGCCCGGGCGGAGCATAGGGCGCGAACGCCCAACCGTCGGGGAACACGACGACGACCGTGGGGGCGGGAGAGATCGCGATGGCGCCAGGCAACACACGCGTCAGCATGTCGCGGAACTGTTCCAGCTTCTGGGCGGTGCGGCGTATGCGCCCCTCCGACGCCTCGCCGATGAACAGGAAGTTCGGGGAGCGGAGGCTGATCCACCTGGCTGAGGCATCCGCAGGCACGGACGCGAGCACGAGGATGGCCATCAGCACCTGACGCATGTCGTTCAAGCCGAACCTCGAACGCGGAACCGAACCGTGAACAGCGAACCGAGAACTGAACCTCGAACGTTGAACACGAACCGAGAAGCGAGAACGCAGAAGGGTGAACCACAGACGCGGCATGCCTGCCGAGGATAACATTGGCTCCATGCCCGTTGCGAAGCTCAAGTCCTGGCTCGGTCTCGATCGCCCGGAAACCCCGGCGCCCGCTCCGCTGCGTGAAGTCGTCGAGGCTCTGGACCGGCTCGACCCTGAACGCGCGAAGCATCTCGCGCGCTTCGCGTACCTGCTCGGCCGCGTCGCACACGCAGACCGTCACGTCAGTCCGGAGGAAACACGCGCGATGGAAGCGCTCGTCAGAGAGCACGGGCGACTCGAGCCCGACGTTGCCGTGCTCGTGGTCGGCCTTGCCAAATCGAGCAACCTGCTGTTCGGGGGCACGGCGGACTTCCTCGTTGCGCAGGAGTTCGCCGAGGCCGCGTCCTACGACGAGAAGATGGCGCTCGCCCGCTGCCTGTTCGCGGTGGCCGCGACCGACGACTCCATCTCGATGGCGGA
>DATDHP010000293.1:0-2722 GCA_036521515.1 Vicinamibacterales bacterium | reverse complement strand
GAGGCGTGGACGCGAAGTGGCCGTTCACGGGGTCGATGCGTGGCGTGATGCCGGCACCGGCCGTGCCGAGATGCGGGAGCTGACGTCGATCACGGGCCAGACCACCGTCGGCGTCAGGATTCACTGGCTCTATTTCGACGCCGACTCGCCGAAGCACCTCGAGGCCGCCGGCTTCAGCTACGACTCCACCTGCGGCTACAACGAGGCCATCGGGTACCGCGCCGGAACCTCGCAGGTGTTCCGCCTGCCCGCAGGGCGGCAGCTGCTGGAGCTGCCGCTGACGATCATGGATTCGGCCATGTTTTATACCGGCAGGATGGCTCTCGGTCCTGCGGACGCCCGGCGCCGCTGCGCCGAGATCGTGGCGCACGCGCGACGGTTCGGCGGGACGGTCGTGATCAACTGGCACGACCGGAGCCTGGCGCCGGAACGCCTGTGGGGCCGCAGCTACCAGAACCTGCTGGAGACGATCGAGACCGGCAACCGGGCCTGGTTCGCCACGGCCGGCGAAGCGGTCGACTGGTTCCGCTGGCGCCGTTCGATTCAATTCACCGTGACGGCCGGTTCGACCTGCGTCACGGTGGCCACGTCCCGGAGCAGTTCGGCGCTCCCTCCGGGAACGATTCGCGTCCATCGCCCGGCCGGCGAGCGCACGCCCGCCGCCGAGGAGCTCGCCTTCGACGGGCAGACTGCCGTCCGGATTCGGTTGTGAGGACAGGCGACCTGACCGTGCTCGACGAGCGTCCAGCGAACGCCGGAGTACCGGCCGTGCCGTCCGGCAGGGGCCGCGTCTGCATGATCGCCTACACCAACTACGCGTTCGACGCACGTGTCCGCCGCGAGGCAGAGACGCTCGTGTCGTCCGGTTACCGGGTGCTGTGCCTGACGACCAGCAACAGCGCGCGGCCGGCGCGATACCGGCTCGGCGGCGTGGAGATCAGGGAACTTGGTGTTCCCAAGTACCGCGGCAAGAGCATGTTCGCGTATCTCGGATCGTATCTCAGGTTCCTCATCGCGTCCTCCGTCGCCTGTCTGTGGCTGATGGCCGAGGGCCGGCTCGACGTGGTGCACGTCCACAACCTCCCTGACTTTCTCGTGTTTGCGGGCCTGCTGCCGCGTCTGGGCGGCAGCAAAGTGGTGCTCGACGTCCACGACTCGGTGCCGGAAACCTATGCCACCAAGTTTGCCAGCGCGTCTCTCATGCGGAAGGCACTCGAGCTCGAGGAACGACTGAGCGCCCTCGTGGCCCACCGTGTGGTTTGCGTCAACCAGCCGCAGCGCGAGACGCTGGTGGCGCGCGGGATTCCGCGCACGAAGACGTTCATCTCCATGAACGTGCCGGACCCGCGGATCTTCACGCGCTCCGCGGGCCGCCGCGCGCCGGTGGCCGGCAACGAGCACTTCAATCTCGTCTACCACGGAACGATGGCCGAGCGGCTCGGTGTCGATCTCATCATCCGTGCCGTCGCGCGCCTCCGCGATCGCATCCCGGGCGTGCGTCTTCACCTCTGGGGCGGTGGGGACGACCTGGCAGGATTTCAGCAGCTCGCACGCGACCTGCGCATCGACGACCGGGTTGTCTTCGTGCCAAAGGGCGTCCCGATCGAGGAGCTGCCGTATCGCCTGGCCGAGATGGATCTCGGCGTCGTGGGCAACCGGCGGAGCGTGGCCGGCGACCTGATGCTGCCGGTCAAGCTCATGGAATACGTGGCGCTCAGGGTGCCCGCCGTCGCGCCGCGGCTCAGGACAATCCAGCACTACTTCGCGGACGACATGGTCACGTACTACGACGCCGAAGACGTCGAGTCGATGGCCGACGCCATCTCCACGCTCTACCACGAACCAGAGCTCCGGGCGCGGCAGGCCCAGCGGGCCGGTGCATTCCTCGATCAGTACGGATGGGAGCGGCAGGGGGTCGAGCTGGTCAACTTCTACCACGGGCTTGTGGAGAGCTAGAGCATGAGCAAACTGAGATTCGCCTTGATTGGGTGCGGCGCCATCGCGCGCAAGCACGCGCACGCCCTGCACCATTACCTGGAAGAAGCGGAAATCGGCGCCTTCGTCGACATGAACCTGGCCCGCGCCCAGGACTTCTCCACCAAGTACGGTGCGCCCGCGTTCTCGAGCGTTCCCGAGCTGATGCGCGCGATGGACGGGAAGATCGACGTCTTTTCCGTGCTGACGCCGAGCGGCGCCCACTGCGACAACGTCCTCGACCTCGTCGAGTACGGCCGTCCCATCGTGGTGGAAAAGCCGATGGCGCTGCGGCTCGACGATGCCGACCGCATGATCGAGGCCTGTGACGCGAACGGGGTGAAGCTGTTCGTGGTCCACCAGAACCGCTACAACCTCCCGATCGTCAAGGCCCGGGAGGCGCTGGAACAGGGGCGATTCGGTCGTCTCGTGCTGGGGACGGTCCGGCTGCGCTGGACGCGCGACCAGGCCTACTACAACTCGGAACCGTGGCGGGGCACGTGGGCGCACGACGGCGGCGTGTTCATGAACCAGGCGGCGCACCACATCGACATGCTCACGTGGTTCATGGGCCACGTGGAGTCGGTGCGCAGCATGGCCACCACACGGCTGGTGAAAATCGAGTGCGAGGACACCGGGATCGCGTGCATCCGGTTCAATTCCGGCGCGCTCGGGCTGCTCGAGGCGACGACGGCAACCCGGCCCAGGGACCTCGAGGGGTCGATCAGCATCCTCGGCGAAAAAGGAA
>DATDHP010000292.1:0-5592 GCA_036521515.1 Vicinamibacterales bacterium | reverse complement strand
CGCGCGCTCACGGACGATGCCGGTGATCTGACGATCGTCATCCTGACCGCGCAAGGTACGGTTGAAACCGCCGTCGAGGCGATCAAGGAGGGTGCTTACGACTACCTGACGAAGCCGATCGAGCCGCAACGGCTCAAGATTCTCCTGGACAAGATCGTCGAGCGGCAGGACACCCTGCGCGAGGTCAAGGTGTTGCGCAAGCAGTTGCGCGATCACGGCACGTTCGGCCGCATGATTGGCAGCAGCCAGCAGATGCGCAAGGTGTACCAGGTCGTGGAGCAGGCGGCGCCGACGTCCGCATCCGTGCTCATCTGGGGTGAGTCGGGCACGGGGAAGGAGCTGGTGGCGCAGACAATCCATCAGCTCAGCCCGCGTGCGCAGATGCCGTTCGTGCCCATCAACTGCGCGGCCATCCCGGAGACTCTCCTCGAGAGCGAGATTTTCGGCCATGAGAAGGGCGCGTTCACGGGCGCCTCTGATCGGCGTGAAGGTTGCTTCGAGCTGGCAGACCGCGGGACGCTGTTCCTCGATGAGATCGCCGAGATGACGCCGGCGACGCAGGTCAAGCTGCTCCGCGTCCTGCAGGAGCGGAAGTTCCGCCGCCTCGGGGGTCGGAACGAGCAGACGGTGGACGTTCGTGTCATCGCCGCGACCAACCAGAACCCGGCCGACGCCGTCAAGAACACCAAGCTCCGCGAGGATCTGTATTACCGACTCAATGTTTTTGCGATGGAGCTCCCGCCGCTTCGCCAGCGCAAGGAAGACCTCCCGCTGCTCATTCAATCGTTCCTCGCCGAGTTCAACGAGCGAAACAACAAGAGGGTGTCCGCGCTCGACCCGGCGGCCATGCGGATTCTCGAGCAATACAACTGGCCGGGCAACGTCCGGGAGCTGCGAAACGTGATCGAGCGCGCAGTGATCCTGTCACAGGGCGAGTTCATCGATCCCAAGCACCTGCCGCCGCTCGTCACCGACTCGCCGGACGTCGTGAAGCCCACGCTGTCCCTCGCTCCCGGGACCACGGTGGAGGAAGCCGAACGCCGTCTGATTCTGATGACGCTCGAGCACACACGTGACAACAAGACGCGGGCGGCGGAAATCCTCGGCATCAGCCTGAAGACGCTCCACAACAAGCTCAACAAGCTGCGCGGAAGAGTCCCAGGCAGGAAACACGAAGAGGAGCCGGTTTCTCCGTAAGTGAGCCGTCACGCCGCCACAGGCCACGGAGGCACGGAGTCACGGAGCCGAAACCAAGATTTCCCCGCGTCTCCGTGTCTGGCACCCCGACGCGCAGGCGTGCGCGGCGGGGACCCCGCTCTCCGCGGCCCGTGGGAGTGAACAGCGCCACGTTTTTATGCGACTGGGAATCAAGGGCAAGCAGATCGCCGGCGTCACCGCCATCGTGGGCATGGCGATCGTCGCGTTGTCGCTGCTCAACGTGGCGCGTCTGGCTGAGGTCGTGCTGCACGAGAGCCAGGCGCGCGGCGAGCTGCTGGCCAAGACGATTTTCCACCGCGCGCGCGAAATCGTGACGGGCAGCCAGGACCCCTACGCTGCGCTGCGTACCGACCCCGGGCTCCGCGCCATCCTCGAATCGAGCATTTATGGCGAGAGCGTCACCGACGCCTCCATTCTCGACACGCAGGGGACGATCATCGCGTCGAGCGATACGACGCAGGTCGGGCGGCCGCTGCGGGCGCGCGCCGATCTCGCGTCGCTGGCGAACGAAGCGAGTCCGCGCGAGCAGCTCAGGGTGATTTACTCGCAGGAAGGCCAGTCGCTCGAGGTGCGCCTGCCGATGCGCCTTGGCGATGAAGCGTTCGGCTCGATTCGCATTGGCGTCTCGACGCTGCTCATGCGGCAGGAGCTGAATGCGTCGCTCCAGCCTGCCCTGGTCACCGCGGCGATCGCCCTGACGATTGCCGTCCTGGTCGCGGCTTTTCTTGCTCAGCTGTTGTTGCGGCCTATTCACGTCATCCGCAGCGGCCTGACGCGCCTGGGGAAGGGCGAGTTCGGCGTGACGCTCGATCTGCCGCCGGGCGACGAGTTCGGCGAGCTGGGCACGTTTTTCAACACCGTCAGCCAGAAGCTCTCCGCCGATCGATCGCTGCTGGCCGGACAGAAGGCCAACCTGCAGTCAGCGGTGGAAAACCTCGAGGACGCCGTGGCGCTGTTCAATCCGTCAGGCGAGCTCCTTTTTTCGAACCCGGCCATGGAGCCGACGTTGCCGGCGCACGCGATCGGGCGGGCGCTGCAGGCGCTGCTGCCCACCGGCCATCCCTACCGCACGATCGTCGAAGAGACATTGGCCACGCGCAGGTCCCGCGGTCCCGTCCACGTGAAGCCGCTCGAGCCGGCGGAGGGGCGAGGCGCAGATGCCGGCGCTGATGAGCTGCTCGTCATGACGCACGCCATCGAGGGTACAGACGGCGAGCTGGTGGGCGTCCTGGTGGTAGCGCGCAACCTGGCGTATCTGTCCAAGATGCAGTCGACGCTCGCCTACTCACGGAAGCTGGTCGCGCTGGGGCGGCTGACCGCTGGCATCGCGCACGAAGTCAAGAACCCGTTGAACGCGATGATGATTCACCTCGAACTGCTGCGGACGAAGATCCGCAACGGCATGCTCGTGCCGTCGCCGCAACCGGTAGCGGCCGGCGGCCTTGGACTCGCCGAAGCGCCCCGTGGCGGCGCCCAGGCCGGGGCGCTCGAGCACGTCGAGATTATCGAGAGCGAGGTCCGGCGCCTCGACGAGGTCGTCCAGGGTTTTCTGAAGTTCACCCGGCCGGAGGATCTGCGCCTGCAGCCGGTGCACGTGCGCGCGCTGTTCGACGAGATCCTGCCACTTATCCAGCCCGAAGCGCAGCAGAACAACGTGCGGGTGGTCGTCGACGTGCCGGTCACGGTGCCGCACGTCAACGGCGACGCGTCGATGCTGCGCCAGGCGTTCATGAACCTCGCGATCAATGCGTGCCAGGCCATGCCCCAGGGAGGCACGCTGCGCCTGACGGCAGCCCAGGCCGGACGCGGGCGCGTGGAACTGCGGTTCGAGGACACCGGCGTCGGCATCGCGCCGGCCAACCTCGGCAAGATCTTTGACCTCTACTTCACGACGAAGGATCATGGGACGGGCATCGGCCTCTCGATGGTTTATCGTATCGTTCAGCTGCACGACGGCGAGATAGAAGTGCAGTCGACACCAGGGCGCGGGACGACCTTCCGCGTCCTGTTGCAGAGAGCAAGTGAAAGTTGAGGACAGCCATGCAGCCAGCTCGGCTCAATGCTCAATGCTCAACGTCCAATGGCAAACGCGCCGGAGGCGCACGCGTCTGGATTTTCGCATTGTGCATTGTGCATTCGGCATTGCTCGCGGGAGCCTGTGTGAAGGCGCGCGCCGAGACGGTGCCCGACGGTCCACCGCTCGAAATGCCCCAGCCGCCGCCGCGCGTGCTGGCGCCGGTGGATCAGCCGCTGCCGGTCACGGTCGCGGTGCCCGAGACGCCCGTGGCCGAGCCGACGCCTCCGGCGAAGCCGCCGGTCCGCCGCGCGAACGGCACGCCGGCGGAAGCCGAGGCCCGCCCTGAGCCTCCGCCCCCGGCGCCCGCCGCTGCCACGGCGCCACCCGAGCCCGCGCCGACCGAGACACGCGAGTTGCGCGCCGCCCCTTCCAGCGCCGCCGCGCCCTCGAGCGCCGCGGCGGCCGAACGGACCGTGCGCGACCTGTTGACGCGCGCGTCCCGCGACTTGAACCGCGTGGATTACGGCCGTCTGAGCGGCGATGGCAAAGCCCAGTACGAACAGTCGAAGCGCTTTTCCCAGCAGGCGGAGCAGGCGCTGAAGGATCGTAACTTCGTGTTCGCGACCACGCTGGCCGACAAGGCCGCCACGCTGGCAACCGAGCTGCTCGGAGGGCGATAAGCCATTCGTGATTCGTGATTCGGGCCGGCTAAAGCCGGCCCCCACGTCTTGCCACGCGACGTGCCGTACGTAGGGGCCGACTTCAGTCGGCCCAATCACGAATCGCTAATCACGAATCGCGAATCTTCAGAAGCTCACCGCCAGGGCCACGTGCACGCGCGGCTTGCCGGTCTCCGGCCAGGCCACATCCACGTTCGCGGTGACCGCCGTCGCGCCGAAGTACACGCCGCCACCGATGCCGCGATCGAACCGTTGATCGCCGAGGCGCTCGCCGGCGTCCCACGTCGTCCCGGCATCCACGAATCCCTTTACGCCGAACCGTCCGAAGTCGAGGGGAGAGGTCAGCGGCACGCGCGCCTCGGCGGAAAGCAGCACCAGCCCGTCACCTGCGCGATGACCCGCGCGATAGCCGCGAAGCGTGGCGCCACCGCCGAGGAGCATCTGCTCGGAGGGAGGCAGCGGTCCACCCGCGCGTGACACCGCAGCGCGAAGCGCCACGACGGCCGATCCGCCGGTTCCCGCGTAGCCGCGCAGATCGGCCGACGCCCGGGCGACGCTTCCGCCCGCGAACCCGATTCGATCGACCCCGACGATCGCGTGCACCGCGTTCCGGGGAAACGACGGATCGACGCGCGTATCGAACGTGAGTTGTGCCCCCGCGGCCTGGTGCCAGGCGCGCTCGTTCCCGAACGTGACGCGGCCGATGCGCCCGCTGACGCCGGCGCGAAGCCAGGGCTTCAGTGCGCCTTCCACCTGCGTCACGACCTCGCGTCGCGCGTCAGGGACCTCGAAATGGGGGTTCACCCGCCGCGAGAGTGACGCCGATCCGCGCGCGACGAGCCTCTCGAACCTGTATTCCACTTCGGCGGCCGCCTTGCGCTCCCCGCCCCACGTCGCCGGCACCGATATCCGGCTGCGCGCGCCGAAGGGCTCGATGAAGCTGACCCGGGCGCCATACGTCAGCCCGTATCCATCCGCATACGCGAGGATCGGCAGCCACATGGCTGCGCTGCGAACGCGCGCGATCGGTCCTGGCGTCAGGTCATCCGCGCTCACCGCGTCGTGCTCGTCAACGATGAGGATCACCAGGATCTCGGACGGATCCGAAAGCGATCGGTAGCGGCGACGGACTTCGATACCCGCGAACCTTCCGCTCTCGCGCAGTTGCCGTTCTGCCTCGGCCAGCCGAACCTCCGTCGCAGGCTCACCAACGGTGAGAGCCGCAAGCCCGAGGATGTCCGCCTCGGGGGTCGTGTGGTTGCCGTGAACGCGGATTTCGGCGATCAGCTCCGGCGCCTGGGCGTGTGCGGGTGCCGAGGCCACGGCCAGCAGGACGATCACGAGCCGCGGAGACGCGGTGACGCGGAGGAGATGTAGCCAGGCGGTCTCCGTGCCTCCGCGTTTCCGCGGCCCGTGCTCGACTTCATGAGCTTTGCCCGGGATCCTCACTGGACGCGCACCGTCACATTGGCGAGCTTGTAGTCGTAGTACTCGACGTCATAACGGCCGCTCACGCTCCCCGTGGCGAGCGTTCCGTCGAAGCGGATGGCGATGGTGCGAGGGAGCCAGACGCCGGGGAACGGCTGCCCCATGCGCATCGAGGCTTCGAGTCCGTCGACGCGCGCGAAAGCGCGGCCGGGCAGGAAGTCCATGTCGATGTTGCGGAACTCGTACTGA
>DATDHP010000291.1:0-5525 GCA_036521515.1 Vicinamibacterales bacterium | reverse complement strand
CATCGAGCGATCCGCGCACACGCTCGCCGATGGTCTCGCTCGTCGAGGCCACCAGGTCGTGGTGTTCACTCACGATCCGAGGCCCGCAGACGCAGCTTACGACGTACGAACGCTTCCGTGGAAGGCGTTCGTCGGCACGTGGCTGGGCCGACGGGTCACCATGGGGTACCTGGGGAACCTGCTGGCCATCGCGCCGGACTACAGCGAGTTCGACGCGATCGTGGCGCACGGCGACAGCCTGCTCCTGCCAGTGACCGGAAAGCCAATCATCAGGGTCTTTCATGGAAGCGCGTTTGGCGAAGCGCGGTCGGCGCGCTCGATCGGGCGGAGTCTCCTGCAGCTCGGCGTGTACGCGCAGGAGCTGTTGACGGCTGTGCTCCAGAACGGCGCTGTCTCCGTCAGCGAAAGCGGCCGCCGCCAGAATCCGTTCGTGCGCCGGGTGATCACTCACGGCGTGGACGAGCGCGTGTTCGCTCCCGAGCCGTCGGAGCGCAGCGCGCACCCATCGCTGCTGTTCGTCGGCACGCTTGCCGGGCGCAAGCGTGGGCGCTTCCTGTTGCGGTCCTTCTCGGACGCGGTGCGGCGGGCGCATGGAGACGCCACGCTCACCATCGTCGGCGACCAGGGCCCGTCCCGTCCCGGCGTGACCTATCGGATCGGCGTTCCCGACGACGAGCTCGCATCGCTCTATCGGCGTGCCTGGGCGTACGTGACGCCGAGCACGTATGAAGGGTTCGGCCTTCCGATGCTCGAGGCGATGGCCTGCGCCACTCCTGTCGTTGCGACCCCGAACCCTGGAAGCGTCGAGATACTCGATCGCGGCAAGTACGGCGTGCTTGCCGCGGACGAGGAGTTTGGCGACAGCATCTCATCGCTTCTTTCCGACGAACAGGCTCGTGCCGCGTTGAGCGCCCGCGGGCTGTGCCGTGCCCGGGATTATTCGCTGAGCGTCATGCTGGATCGATACGAGGCGCTCCTCTTCGACCTGGTGGGAACCGATGCCGCACGTGTCGTCTCCCTCTGACGTTGTCGGCGGCATCGCGGTCGTGGCCGACGGGCCGCGCGAGTCAGCGGAAGACCGATGGGGATGGATCGAGCTGTTTGCCGCGATTCAGCTTCTGTCGGGTGCGCTGCTGTTCATTCCGGGAGTGCAGCCTTACCGCATGTACATCCGCGCGCTGCCTTACGTTGCCAGCCTCGGAGCACTCGTCTTCGTCATGCGCCGCTCGTCGGGCGAGCCTCTGCCGGCGAGCTGCAGGTGGCTGCTGGCGTCGTTTGCGTTGCTCACCGCGAGCCTGCTCCACGCCGATACTCATCTGAAGGCGGGTCTCGCGCAGCTCATCTTCCAGTTCAGCATCGGCGCGCCGATGTTCTGGGCCGCCCAGAGCGTGCGCAGTCCGAAGCGGCTCGCTCGGCTGCTGTGGGTCATCTTTGCGGCAAGCCTTGGCAACGCAGCCCTTGGTGTCCTGCAGGCCTACTATCCCAACGTGTTTCTGCCGCCCGAATTCAGCGCGCTGGCGCGAAGCCTCAACCCGACTGTCCTCGCAGATCTGTCGTATGTCGGGTCGAACGGTCAGCGGATCATTCGGCCTCCGGGCTTGAGCGACATGCCGGGCGGTGCAGCGGTAGGCGGCCTCACTACAGTTGTGCTCGGCGTCGCGTATGTCAGCCACGAAGGCCATCGCACGCTCGTCAGGATGCTCGGTGCCGGGGCCGTTGCGGTTGGTATGACCGCGCTCTATCTCACGCAGATACGAGCCCTGACGGTCATGGCCGCTGTGGGGCTGCTCGTGTTTGCCGCCGTCCGCCTGCGGCAGGGCCAGATGCTGCGAGGCGGTGGGATCGCCGCCGGCGGCGCCACGCTGGTCGCCGTGTCGTTCATGTGGGCGTCGGCGATTGGCGGCAACGCCATCGAAGACCGCTTCTCGACCCTTATGGAAACGGGCCTCTTCGATACATATCAGCAGAACCGAGGGCTGTTTCTCGACTACACCCTGCGCGAGCTGTTGTTCCAGTTTCCGCTCGGCGCGGGGCTCGGCCGCTGGGGAATGATGGGGCTGTATTTCAAGGATCCTTCCATGTGGTACGCACCGCCCATCCACGTGGAGATTCAGATCACCGGCTGGCTGCTCGACGGCGGGGCCTTGATGTGGCTGTGCTATGGCGGCGCCCTTGCGTCGGCATGCCGACTGGCGTTCATGTCTGCCGTCAAATCTTCGGCTCTCTCACTGGGATACCTGTCCGCCGTCGTTCTGGCGTTTCAGCTCGCCATCGTCGGGCTCTGCTTCGCGGGACCGGTCTTCAACACGCAGCTCGGCGTTCTCTTCTGGACCGTAACTGGCGCCCTCTCCGGAGCGATTGCGAGCCTGAAGCGATCGGGACCCGACGAGACCGATGGCTGACGTCATGAGTCCGAGCCGCACAAGACGCTTCGTCGGCGGCCTGAGCCTCGGTTATCTCCATACGGCGATCGTCACGATCGTCGGGTTGTGGCTCACGCCGTATCTCCTGCGCAATCTGGATCAACACGACTACGGCCTGTGGCTCCTGACCGCGCAGATACTCTTTTATCTGGCCCTGACCGATGTGGGCATCGTCGCGTTGCTGCCGCGCGAGGTCGCATTCACGACCGGGCGGGCCGGCGACACACTGACTGCGGATCTGCAGCGCCTCGTCGGCGAAACGACGCGGCTCGTCCTCTGGCAGCTGCCGATGACGGCCACCGTGGGCTTCGCGATGTGGTGGCTCGCCGCGGCTGAGTCGCCCGGCCTCGGTGGACTGTTCGCCATCGTCGTCTCGGTGTTCGTAGCGACGTTTCCGCTGCGCATTCTCCACGCGTTGCTGCAGGGGCTCCAGGACCTGGCCTTCGTGGGCGGCGCGCGGCTGATCGCGTGGATCGTCGGCACGATGCTCACTGTGGCGCTTGTCGAGGCGGGCGTCGGCATCAATGCGCTCGCAGCGGGCTGGGCGTGTACGCAGCTGGTTGGCGCGGGGCTGGCGTGGTGGCGGCTGTGCCGGCGATTTCCCGGGATTCTGCCGCGACGGCTGCCCTCGTTATCGATAGGCTGGGCGCGCCTTCAGCTGGGCCGGGGCGCGTGGGTCAGCATCGGCCAGATGGCGCAGGTGCTGATCAACGGCACGGATCTCCTCGTCATCGGGGCGCTGCTCGGTCCTGCGGCCGTCGTGCCGTACGCGTGCACCGGCAAGCTGATGACACTTCTCGCGAACCAGCCGCAACTGTTCATGCAGACGGCGGCGCCCGCACTGAGCGAGTTGCGGACGAGCGTGCCGCGCGCGCACACGTTTGAAGTCGTCACCGCCCTGAGCCAGCTCCTGCTGATTGGCAGCGGACTGATTGCCTGCGTTGTCCTGACCGTCAACGCGCCGTTCGTTTCGTGGTGGGTTGGCCCCGATCAGTTCGCAGGCTCCGCTCTGACGGGACTGCTGGTGTTCGGGATGCTCCTGCGCCACTGGAACGTGGCTGCCGTGTACACCTTGATCTGTTTCGGCAACGAGCGCCGGCTGGCAATCACGTGTGCCGTCGATGGCCTGGTCGGCGTTCTGGCGATGCTGGCGCTCGTTCCGTGGCTTGGCTTGTACGGCGCCGCTCTCGGCTCGCTGATCGGAACGGCTGCCATCAGCTTGCCCTTCAACCTGACCGCGCTCGCGCGCGAAGAGGGTGTCTCGCTTGTCGCCGCAATCCGGCCGCTCCGCCCATGGTTCCTCCGCTTCCTGCCGGCGGCGGCGACAACGCTGCTGGCGATCGCGTGGTGGCCCGAGGAGGGGATTCTGAAAGCGGCGCTCGGTGGCGGACTCGTGGCGATTGTGTACACCGCGCTCATGCTGCCCGTTGTGCTGACGCCCCCGCTGGGCTCGATCCTGGGTCCGCGGCTGCAGCCGTGGCTCACCTTCTTTCCGGGCTTGTCGAGGCGTCTCGCCAGCCAGTCCATGCCGTGATAGCCACCCAGCACGGTTCATGCTTGGTCCGGCTCGAAGTGATCAAGGTCGCATGATGAAGGTCGTGCACGTCGTTCCGGCGATGTTCGGACCTGACGGCATCGTCGGGGGGGCCGAACGGTATGCGTTCGAGCTCGCGCGCCACATGGCCGCGCACGTCCCGACTACGCTGGTGACGTTTGGCGATTGCGAACGCAACGAGAGCGTAGGGCCGCTCGACGTAAAGGTGATTGGCAATCCCTGGTATGTCCGGGGGCAGCGCAGCAATCCGTTCGATGTCCGGCTCTTCGCGGCCCTCCGCGCGGCCGATGTCGTCCATTGCCATCAGCAGCACATCGTCATGAGCAGTGCGGCCGCGCTGTGGTGTCGAGCGCGCGGGAAGCGCGCCTTCGTCACCGACCTTGGCGGCGGAGGATGGGACCTGTCCGCGTACGTCTCCACCGACCGTTGGTTCCACGGGCACCTGCATCTGAGTGAGTACAGCCGGCGCATCTTCCGGCACGAGGATGCACCCACCGCGCGTGTGATCGGTGGCGGTGTCGATGCCGAGAAGTTCTCGCCGGACTCGTCGGTCGTTCGTGACGGCGCTGCATTGTTCGTGGGCCGCGTGCTGCCTCACAAAGGCCTCGAGGATCTGGTGCGCGGGCTGCCGCCGGGCATGCCGCTGACGATCGCCGGTCCACGGCCCGACCGCGAAACGGCCGCGACCCTGGCCAATCTGGCTGGCGGCAAGAACGTGACGTTCAAGGAGGGGCTCGACGACGAACAGCTCGCGCAGGAATACCGGCGCGCCCTCTGCATCGTGCTGCCGAGCGTGTATCGGAGCTCCAACGGCACGATGACAGCGGTACCGGAGCTTCTCGGACAGACGCTCCTCGAAGGGATGGCGTGCGAGGCGCCAGCGATCTGCACCAGCGTCGCGAGCCTGCCGGAGGTCGTCGATCACGGCGTGACGGGGTTCGTGGTGCCTCCGAACGACCCAAAGGCGCTGGGCGATCGTCTTCAGATGTTCCGTCTTCACCCTGAACGCGCCAGAGCGATGGGCGAAGCCGCTCGCAAACGCGTGCTCGAACGCTTCACCTGGGACCGCGTGGTCCTGCGCTGCCTCGAGGCTTACGAAGGACGGAGCGCGAGATGATCCGCGCGACGCTCGACAGCGTGATATCGACGCTGCGACCCGTGCCGCTCAGGGGGAAGGGGTTCGTGTTCGACTACGTGACGCCGCAGGAGGGCATTCGTCAGGCCACCGTCGCCGGTTCGTACGGTATGACGCTGAATCTTGCAAACGCCATCCATCGCCAGATTTACATGGGATGCTTTGCCGATGCGATGACGCGCTGGGCGAGAGCGTTGCTGCGCCCTGGAGGACGTTTCGTCGACGCCGGCGCCAACGTCGGATATTTTTCGCTGATTGCCGCCGACCGTGTGGGCCCTGAGGGGCGTGTATTCGCGGTGGAGCCGAACCCCGCGGCCTTCGCAGCACTCCAGGCGCACCTCGCGGCCAACCGGATCGCGCACGTCGAAACGTGCAACTGGGGTCTGGCCGAGTGCGAAGGCACCGTCGAACT
>DATDHP010000290.1:0-2846 GCA_036521515.1 Vicinamibacterales bacterium | reverse complement strand
CCTCTCCCTTCGGGTAGAAGTAGATACCCATCTCCACGACGTCGGTGATGTCCTCCTTGGACGCGGAGTAATGGATATCCCAGGCGATGCGCGCGCCGGGCAGCATCAGCTTGCCGCTGTTCGGCCGCATCAGCTCGCCTTCCTTGCCGACCGCCCACTCCATGAACCTGCCGGGCCCAGCCGGACCCTCGTTGCCGGGCTCGACCTGAATCAGGTCGGAGTTCGCATGATGCGTGATCTTGCGTCCGTTGACCGTGCCCGGCCGCACCTCGATCGCGCGCACCCACCGTGGCTCGGTGATGCCGGCGTCGACGACCGGCTTCCACCACGTGTCGTTGGCCCCGCCCTTCTGCGTCCACGGCGTGGAGCGGACGATCAGATCGGGTTCCGCCCCGAAGCGGGCGGCGTAGGCCCACCCCTGGTTGTCAGGCCACGTCTTTGCCGCGGGCATGTCCTTCGGGTCGCCCTGCGGCGCGCCGGCCTCGACCCATTTCACGACGGTGGCAACCTGATCGTCGGAGAGAGACCGATCGTTCTTGAACTCCTGGACGCCGACCGTCTTGTCAATGTGCCAGGGCGGCATCTCACGCGTTTCCACACGCGCCTTGATCGAGCGTGCCCACGGCCGGCTTTCCTCGAATGTCCTGAGCGACATCGGCGCAATGGAGCCGGGCCGATGACACGCTTCGCACTTCTCCTGGAAGATCGGGGCGACGTGCTTCGAGAACGTCGGCGCTGCCGGAACCTGCGCGGACGCGGCTCCAGGGGCGAGCCCGCCGATGCCGAGGCCAAGCGCAAGCACGACCAGTCGCCTTGAAGACATCGTGCGCATCACCGAGCTCCTTTCGAATTTACACACCCCACCGCGCGCGGCGAAGCCTTTTCCGTCCTTCGTAGCATAGGCCCAAAGACGACGTGACCGCAACAGGTTATCCCCACGGGCCACGGAGACACGGAGCCACGGAGGTCGGAACCCCGAAAATCTCCGTGTCTCCGTGACTCAGTGGCCTGGATCACGTGGAGGCTGAATCGTGTCGAAGCGAGGAGCTCAGCGATAGGCGGCTGCCTGGATGCCGTACAGCTCCGAGTACCGCCCACGCTTTGCCATCAGCTCGTCGTGCGTCCCCATCTCCGCGAGCCGGGCGCCGTCGAGCACGACAATCAGATCGGCCATGCGTACGGTCGAGAACCGGTGGGAGACCAGCACCGTGACGCGGCCGCGCCCCTCGCCCTGGCGGGCGGCCGCGGCATAGCGCTCGAAGAGCGCATGCTCCGTTTCGGCATCGAGGGCGGCGGTCGGCTCGTCGAGCGCCAGCAGCAGCGGATCGTCGCGCATGAACCCGCGCGCCAGCGCCAGCTTCTGCCACTGGCCGAACGAGACCTCGACGCCGCCCGGCCATGTGGGCCCGAGCTGCGTGTCGAGGCCGGAAGTCAGGCGCGCGACGACGTCGCTCGCCCCAGCGCGGCCGACGGCCGCCAACACGGCCGGCTCCTGATCCAATCGCGCGACGTCGCCGAGTCCGACGGTGTGGCGTGCGCGGAGCTCGAAGCGGAAGAAATCCTGGAAGGCGCCGGCCAGCCGCGCGCGCCACTCCTCGGCCGGCATCCGGGACAGCGGCGTCTCGTCCACGAAGATCGCGCCGGAGGTTGGCTCGTACAGCTTCGCGAGCAGCTTGACCAGTGTCGTCTTGCCGGCGCCGTTTTCGCCCACGAGGGCCACCACGGATCCGGCAGGCAACGACAAGGAAATGTCATCGAGAACAAGGCGCGACGTCCCTGGATACGCAAACGAGATACGGTCGAGGCGAATGCCACGGCGCAAAACGGCAGGGACGGGCAGATCGGCCGTCGGCGCGACGGATGCCGCATAGTCCTCGAGCCAGGCCAGCCGCCTGGAGCCATCCATCCAGAAACCACGCAGGAAACCAAGTTCGCCGACGGTCGCGCCAATGTACGCAGAGAGCCGGGCCCCGGCCGCAAGCACCAGCAGCACGTCGCCGGCCGGCGCGCCGAGGATTGACGAGACGAAGACGACGGCGCCGACGTACGCGCCGCCGAACAGCGCCCATGCCAGTGAATGCCATGCCGCCGAGGCCCACCGCGCGGCGGCGATGCGCCGGTATCCGTACTCCCATGCCGCACGGCGTTCAGTTGCGAGACGACGGCCAATGCCGGTCACGCGTACTTCCTTCCCGGGAGCGGCCGTCGTCGCTGTCGTGAAGAGGTGCCGCGCCAGCCGGTTCGCTTGAGCGCTTCGCTCCATCGCCGCGCGCTCGACTGCGGGCCGCCAGGTTGACATGACGACCGTGGGAATCGCGAACACGGCAAGCAGCACGAGCGCGACGTGGACCGATGCAAGCAGCGCGATCGTCACGCCGAGGCGCAGGATCCAGCCGCACGTCGAGAACAGCGACATGTACATGTGATCCAGCACGAATACCTGGTCCCGCAGCATCGCAAGCCGATCGAGGTACTCCGGCCGTTCGTGGTGCGCGATCGTCGCCACCGAGGCCTGCAGGCGCGCGACGTGCGATTCGAGCGCGATCGTCACCTTGTCCCGGAACCGCCGCTGCACGCGCGTGCTCACCGTCCGGAGAAACCATGTCGCGCTCGCGGACACGCCGAGGCCGATGGCGGACACCACGACGAGGCGCGGACGGTTCTCGAGCACGCCTCGACCGAGCAGCGTCAACCAGAGCGCGAGCAGCGCATCGGGCAAGGCTGCGACCTGCGACAGCACGAATGCCGCCACCATCAGGCGCGGTTCGTGGCGGTAGCCCAGCGTGCAGAGACGCCACATCGAGGAGAGCGCGGGCGGCAGATCAGGCAAGGACGTCATACGTCTT
>DATDHP010000289.1:0-4510 GCA_036521515.1 Vicinamibacterales bacterium | reverse complement strand
TGAGCATAATGGCGCCCATGTTGCCGATCGCCATCGTTGTCGTCCTGCTCCTGCTGGCGCCGTCGGACGCGTCTGCACAGGCGGTTTCCCCTCCAGCTCCTGCCGGGCCGTTCCAGCTCCCCACCGTCGTGGTCACCGCGCAAAAGGAGCCGGCCGATGTCCGGACCCTGCCGGTGAGTGTGACCGTGGTGGGGCCCGAGACGTTGTGGAACACGGGCGCGACGATCGTCAGCGACGCGTCCATATTCTCACCCAACACCTATTTCAACGAGTTCTCCGCGCGGAAGCTGAGCAACGCGCGCATGCGGGGGGTCGGATCGAGCCCCGCCAACCCTGGTGTGACCACCTACATCGATGGGGTGCCGCAGCTCAACGCGAATGCCTCGAGCATCGACCTGCTCGACGTCGGGCAGGTCGAGTTCGCCCGCGGGCCGCAGAGCGCGCTCTTCGGGCGCAACGTGCTCGGCGGACTGGTCAACGTGGCATCGGTTCGTCCCTCCCTGTCGGGCTGGACGGGAAGCGCCTACGTGCCGCTCGGCAACGCATCGACGCGCGAGGTGCGCGCCGGCGCCTCGGGCCCGCTGGTCAGCGGAAGGCTCGGTCTTGCCGCCTCGATGGCATACGGCCAGCGTGACGGGTTCACCCGCAACGACATCACAGGGCACACGCTCGACGATCGGTCCGCCTTTTCCGGCAAGGCGCAGCTCCTGTGGACGCCGGCCGCTCTGTGGGAGGCGCGCGCGATCGTCTCGGGCGAGCGTGCCCGTGACGGCGACTACGCGCTGCACGATCTCGGCGCGCTTCGCCAGAATCCCTTCCATGCCGCACGCGACTTCGAGGGCTTCACGCACCGTGACATCGTGAACACCACGGTGCTCGCGCGGCGCGAGGGCGCCCGCGTCGCGTTTTCAACGACGACCGGTTTTGTGCGGTGGAAGACGGAGGACGCGACCGATCTCGACTATTCGCCCCTGCCGCTCGTGACTCGTGAGAATGCCGAAGACGCCTTCCAGTTCACGCAGGAGGTTCGCTTCGCCTCCGCGGCCAACGCGCCCGTGCGCCTGTCCGACGCGGTCGCGCTCCGCTGGCAGAGCGGACTGTTCCTGTTCACGCAAGACTACGACCAGGATGCCGTCAATCGCTTCGCGCCGTTCCTCCTCTCACCCTTCCTCGGATTCCCCGTCAGCCAGGCCTCGCCGCAGGCGGCGCTGAACGACGTCGGACTCGGCCTCTACGGTCAGGCGACCGCAACGCTGCGCGATCGCGTCGACGTCACGGCCGGGGCGCGCTTCGATCACGAGAGCAAGGAAGGCGAGCTCTCGACGTTCTATGCGCCGGCTGTCGCGCCCTCGACGAACGTCAGCGCCGAGCAGAGCTTCTCGAACGTCTCGCCGCAGCTCGCCGTGGCGTTCCGGCCGGCTGCCGATCGCACGCTGTATGCCGCGGTGTCGCGCGGATTCAAGGCAGGCGGCTTCAACCCGGCGGCACCGGTGGGCAGCGAAGCGTACGACGAGGAGCACACGTGGCACGTCGAAGGCGGAGTCAAAGGATCGTGGGGCGGTCGCGTGTCGGCGAGTGCCGCCGTGTTTTTCATCGACTGGGACGATCTCCAGTTGAACCTGCCCGATCCGGCGGTCCCCGCGCAGTTCTACATTGCAAACGTGGGATCGGCGACGAGCACAGGCGTGGAGGCCGAGGTGAACGCGCGCGTTACGCCGACGGGCGCTGGATCTTCTGTGGCTTCCGGCTTCAGCCGGAAGATTGACGTCGACGTGTTCGGGGCAATCGGCTACACGCACGCCCGCTTCGGCGACGACAGCATCTCGAGCGGCATACCGGTCGCAGGCAAGGAGCTGCCGAACGCGCCGGAGTACACGGCGACGTTCGGCGCCCAGCTCGCGCACGCGCTTCGTGAATCCGTCGCGCTGTACGGCCGCGCGGAAGCGGTGTTCTATGGGGCCTATTTCTATGACGATGCGAACACCGCTAGTCAGGACGCGTACTCGCTGGTCAACTTCCGGGCCGGCGCGCGCGGCCGCCGCCTGTTCGCCGAGGCGTGGGTCAAGAACGCTTTCGATACCGAGTACATTCCCGTCGCGTTCGCGTACGGCCCGTTCGCGCCGTCCGGCTTCGTGGGAGAAATGGGCCGGCCGCGAACGTTCGGCCTGCGGGCTGGCGTGACGTTCTGAACATCCTTGATTCGTCCGGCGCCCTTCACAGCCACGAGCCACGGAGGCACGGAGTCACGGAGGGAAGATTGCTGAAGCCGACCTGCAAGTCGGCCGCGAGAAATTCGCTGATGGCTCGAACTAGATGAGCCGGTGCAAGATGCCCTCGGGAACGCGTGCACGGAGATCCGGACGCTGCTCGAGGAGCCGCGCGATATCCGCAAGGTCTTTCTGTCGTTTGCTCGCGCGGCGGGTCGGATCCTCTGCGGCCCAGACCTTTCCCTGCAGCACGTCCTCGGCGCTTGCGACCGGGAGCCTGACACCGAGCACCTTCTGCTCTGCGGCGCGATCGACGAATGACGCGTATCGAGGATCAGTCTGGATCTGTATGCGCAGGTCGCTGCCCTTCAGCGAGACGTTCAGGCTGTGCGAAAAACGCTCGACCATGAACCGCTCGTCAAGAACCTGTTGGAGCCGCGCCAGATCTGAGGTCGCGACGACGACGTCGAGGTCCAGGCTGACAACCGGCTCGGCGTAGGCATTGACGCCCTGGCCGCCGATCACGCAGAAGCGCACGTTCTGCTCGCGCAGTACCGCCAGAAACCGGTCGAGCAGATCGGGTTCGTCCACGGTTACGGCCTTCCAGTAGTCGCGCGCGCGCATGGTCGTAACTCTCATGCGATTCTACCGCGGCGTAAGGCTTGAAGGCTCTGATTCGCCATCGTGCCGGCGCCTGTCCCGCAGAGAAGACGTGATTACGGGGTTACCCTTGTGACGTGCCGCTCCACAATGTGCCGAGCTCGAACGCCATCGCGTCAAACGGTCTTGCTCCGACGCTGCCTCTATCGGCATGAGTGGAGAGCAGGACCCAGCGGCCGGACTCGAGCGCCAGCACTTCAAGGGTTCGTGTCGTCGGGTTGATCAGCCAGAGGTGCGAGACGGCCTCGCGCGCATAGATCGCGATTTTCTTCACGCGATCCAGCGCTTCTGTCGAGGGAGACACGACTTCGCACACCCAGTCGGGAGCGACCGCCATGTACGCCTCTGCCGGAATGCGGGGCAGGCGTTCCCGCCGCCAGCCGGCCAGATCAGGAACGAGGATGTCGTCGGCGAGATGCAGCTCGGGCTCGAACAGGATCCACCACCCGCCCGGCCCGCCCATGCCGTGGTCGAACGGGCCTCCCAACGTTCCGCCGAGGACCGACGCGGCGCGTGCGTGCGGCAGGCCGGGGCGCGGCGTGGCGTGCAGTTCGCCATCGAGAATCTCGGCGACGAGATGATCGGGGACCTTCAGCAGGTCCTCGTAGGTGGCGGCAGACTTCGAGGAGTCCGCGTGCATGGCAGCATGATATCCGCTCCCGGAGTCGTCGTCGCTAAACTGTACTGGAGGCACGGAGGCGAGTGGCCCTCGAATCAGTCGCTATAATCCCGGAGTAAGGCAATGACGACCATTCTTCAAGAGGCGGCTGCCGGCCGCGCGACGATTGTGCCGTGGACGGTCGAGCAGTATCACAAGGCCCTCGAGACCGGCCTCCTGTCCGAGGACGCCGCTGTTGAATTGCTGGACGGATTCATTGTGCGGAAGGATCGGGCCAAGGCTGGAGAGGATCCGATGACGATCGGCGATCGCCACCGAATCGCGGTAGTGCGGCTGGCGCACGCCGTACAGCTGTTCGAGTCGCGTGGTTGCTTCCTGCAGACCCAGCAGCCGGTTTCGTTGCCTCCGGCCAGCGAGCCCGAGCCGGATGGAGCCGTCGTTCGGGGACGTATCGATGATTACCTCGAGCATCCGCCTCGAGCCGCCGATCTACTCTGTGTCATCGAAGTCGCCGACAGCTCGCTGGCGCTCGATCTGGGACCGAAGCTGAAAACATTTGCGAGCGCCGGCATCCCTCAGTACATCGTCGCGGATCTGGTGAACGACTGCGTGCTGATTCATTCAGCGCCGGCTGCCGACGTGTACTCGCGCATCACGCGGCTGGTGCGCGGCGACACGATGCAGGTCCACGCTGGAGGCAGCCACGTCTCGATGGAGGTCGACCGCTTGCTGCCTGCGTAGGTCGGCCTTGAGCATCACGGGCGAGTGAGCCATCAGCGGATTGCCGCAAGAAACCCCTCTTGTCATGCCCGGTCGGCTAATCAGAGCGCGCAGCGTCCCGCGCGCCACGTGCTCGTGATCGGGAACCGATAACGTTGCGATGTGCCCTGGCTTCGTCAGGATGATGTCGCTGCCTCGCTGTCTGGCTACGCTCCAGCCAAGTGCGCGAACGTTCGCCCTACTTCGGAAGGCTTCAGAATGGGAAGCGGCGGCACTAGACGCCGTCCTCATCATGCTCGAGCGT
>DATDHP010000288.1:0-5416 GCA_036521515.1 Vicinamibacterales bacterium | reverse complement strand
AGGGAAGGCCCGAATCCATTGACCTCAATGGTGCACGAGCGAACAGGAGTGCGACACAATTCTGGCCGCACCGAGAAAAAATGACCAGTTGTCCGTGTCGGCCAGTAAAACTCTCCCAGTCGACACGGCGATTTCTCCAGCGCTGCCCCGCATCGGCGGGGGAAATCCCACTTTTTGTCGGTGGCCGGAGTGAGCGGCCAATCGATTGACCTCACCGGCGCGAACTGGCCGACAAATCTGTTATTGCTCTCCGACCTGGCCACCGATCGCCAGCGGCGGGCGACTTCGGTGCTCGCCGGCCTCACGGTTTCACCATCATTTCTGACAGCGGGAATTACAGCAGTTTTGCCCCCGCTCTCGCCTTGCCGCCCTCGTCGCTGGGCATTAGCCTGCCCCCCGACGGCAAACGACTCAGGACCACAAAGTAATCCGACCGCCGGGCTGAACCCCTGAACAGGACTACGGCCCTGCTCTCAGGCCTCACCCGTTAAAGGGGGACTCTCATGCGCACCCTTCTGTCCGTTCGAATGTTTGTGTCGGCCAGTGCGATGCTGTTCGGGATCGCGGTTCTTGCGCCGACGATGTGGTCGGCCAGCGGACCGAGCGAGGCGCGAGCGGGTTTCAAGGTGGTGTCCAACGGTTTCGCCGAGGAGTTCTGCGCCAGGCAGGGCTCGCTCACGAATTCGCCCAACTCGCCGCAGATCCCGGACGACGAGTGCAACTTCGACGCAGCCGCCGAGGAATTTACCGGCCCCGAGACGGTTGCCGACGGCCTTGGGCCGGTTTTCAACGCCGCCGGCTGCGGGGAGTGTCACATGGTCCCGAACCTCGGCGGCTCCAGTCAGATCGTGGAGAAGCGGGCGGGCCGCTTCGATGGCAACGCGTTCTTCGATCATCCGGGAGGATCGTTGATCCACGATCGTGCGACCGACCCGAAATACCAGGAAATCGTGCAGCAGGGGCACAACGTCACGGCGTTTCGCGCCAGCCTCAGCGTGCTCGGCCTCGGGTTCGTCGAGGCGATCAACAGCAACACGCTGGAAGACATACGGCAGGCTCAGCCGGCGTCGATGCGCGGGCGGCTCATCGAGGTGCCGGTGCTGGAGTCGCCGGGAAGGACCAGGGCGGGGCGCTTCGGGTGGAAGGATCAGCAGGCGAGCCTGGTCTCGTTCTCCGCAGACGCCTACGTGAACGAGATGGGCATCACCAGTCCGCTTCAGCCGGACGAGCTCACCTCCAACGGCAAGAACGTGACCGAGGCGCCCGAAGCACCGCCGGGTGTCGACGACGAAGGCGTGGACGTGGAACTGTTTGCGCTGTTCATGCGATCGACGCTGGCTCCGCCACGGGATACCGCCCGCGCGAACACCTCGGATGCACGAGACGGAAGCGGGATCTTCAACTCGATTGGCTGCAACGTCTGCCACACCCGGGACATCACGACCGCCCCACCGGGAACGACGATCAACGGCGGGGCCCTCAAAGTCGCCAATGCGCTGGGCAACAAGGTCATCCATCCGTTCAGCGACTACCTGCTCCACGACATCGGGACCGGCGACGGCATCGTGCAGAATGGCGGCGGCAACACGCGGAACATGCTGCGAACGGTGCCGCTCTGGGGTCTGCGGGCGCGCGGCCGCTTCATGCACGACGGCCTCAGTCTCAACGTGACCGACGCGATCCTGCGCCACGACAACCAGGCGCGATCGGCGCGCGACGAGTTCAAGGGGTTGAGCGAACGAAGCAAGAACAAGCTGCTGGCGTTCCTGATGTCGCTCTGAAAACAGGGCTTCGGGCTCCGGGCTTCGGGCTTGAAGGGCCGGCGGCCTCCCGACCGCCGGCCTTTTCTCTCATCTCGACACCGCCGACACCCGACGATTTCAACCGTCGCTTTGTCGAGTATCTGCGCGCACGCCTGCAGGCGAGGCCGCAGGCTGCTGCTCTGCCGGCGCCGGGCAGTCTCACATTCGTAATCTCCTCGCCCTTCTCGTAACTCGCTTTCGTCGTCTGTGCCTGGACCTGCGCGAAAACGCGGGAAGGCCGTAGCCGGCTGCCGGAATGGTCTTTGCCTTGACCGCCCGGTGGGACAACTCGACCTCTCCATTGCCGAACAGAAGCGCCTCGTGCGTAAGAAGCCCGGGGACAGCGAGGCGGCGAATCGCCTCGCCGATCTGTACGTACGCTCCGGAAAGGACGAAGAGGCGGTCGAGTTTTTCAGCACCCTCGCCGAGACACTGTTCACCAGGGGACGTCTCGCGGTGGCGGCGGCCTTCTACGAAAGGGTGCTCCGCATTCGCCCAGGCTACGCCCGAGCCCTCATTCGCTGCGGCGAAATAGCCACGGCTGATCGCCGGTTCTCCGATGCACACGGTTACTTTGCCGCGGCCGCGGACCGGTCTCTGGTCGAAGGCGACAGCGATGGCGCCGCGGCCATCCGCGCCCGGATCGACAGCCTCGACCTCACCGAAATCCAGGAACGGCTCACGACGGCGCGGCTCCGGGCCCATTGCGGCGGCGAATTAGACCTCCTGGGCCATTCGCTCCGCGCCGCGGCACGGACGGCGAATTCTCAGGATATCCAGTTACGGGCGCTACTGGCGAAATCCTTCGTGGAGCGCGGCGATGCCGCGGGCGCAGCCGAATACGTGACCGCGGAGATGGCAGGCGACGACCCGGCGCTCCTGCTCGCGATCGCCGAGATTCAACTGCGCGGGGGCAAGCTCGATGAGGCACTGACGCTCGTCGAGCAGGCGGTCGCGGAACACGCGGGGCTGTTGAGCGAGGCGGCGCGGCTCGGCGCCGACGTCGGCCCGCATGCCCCGGGGTTGGGCTTCCGTCTCGTCGAGCTCGCCGTCAGCCGGTGGGCCGCGGAATCGAAGTGGAACGATGCGTCGGCAGCGCTCGAGGCGTTTACCGCCCGCGTGCCTGACTACGCACCCGCGAAATCGCGGCTGACGCATGTGTCCGCGATGGCCAACATGACCGCTCGGCTGTCGGCCCTCGCGTCGAAAGCGCGCTCTACGATTCTTTCCTTTGCGCGGCCTGAGTCCACGAGGCAATCGCCTGCCGGGCCCGCTCCGTGCGATCACCGCTGAAGTCAGGCTCGACCGACTGCCTGGCCTGATCCACGGCTGACAGGAGCAGCGCGTGTGACGGCGCCGCCGCGGGCGGCGCCCCGATGGCGCGCAGCGACTCCTGTACGCCCGTCAATGTCTGGCGGAGCGCGCCGAGGATCTCGGGAGCCGGCGCTTTCGTCGCAGACAGCAGAAACGGCCCGATCTCCGCGAGGCGCGACACCAGGGGTCCGATCTGATCGTCGTAGGAACTCGCCGCGGCGATCGGCTCCACCTCTGACGCTTTCACCGCGTCCGACGCGGGGGCTTCAGCCCCCGCGCTACGTACGGGGGTGTCTCGCAGAGTCTCTCGTAGTGCGGGGGCTTCAGCCCCCGCAGCGGTTGGCCGTCCTGCCATCCGGCTGGAGGCCTCCCCAGCCTCTGGCGTGAAGTCCACATACACCCGTCGGCCCACAACTCGCACGTCGTTGCGGCTGGCGCCCTGCAACGCGACCCGCGCCCGAAGGAGTGCCTCCCGGCCTGCCCCCTCCACATCCTGCAAGGCCACCTGCGCGATCACAGGGACGCCGGGCGCCGGATTGAGCTGCTCGGCCCGGTGACGTGTGGTGACGGGGCCGACGTCGATCTGGAGCGTCGATCCGTCCACCGTGTTCGCCGCGACCTTCTTCGGCTCCCCAGGCAGCTGGAGCACGAGCGACAGCCGATCGGCAGACACGAGCAGCAGCGCCCGCGTGTCGGGCGCGACGGAGCCCGCGCCGTTCAACAGCGTGGCCGAAGAGTCGCCGGCCACCGCGCTGCCGGTGAATCCGCGGGCAGCGAGGCCGCGTTGCGCGGCCGCCGCTTCGGTCTCGGTCACATACGGACCGACGACAACCTGGTGCCACCCGGCAGCGCGAACGCGCGTGAACGCCGGGAGGGCGAAAGCTTGAACCTGCGCCATCACGGTAGCCGCGCGCTCCGCGCTCCTGAAGGATCCCACCGTGACGGTGATGCCGTCCGCCACAGGGAGAACGCCTGCGACATCGGGCGTCTGCTGCCCCGGCAGTCCCGCAACCGCGGCAGACAGCATTACGGGGCCATTCGTTGTCCCCGAGCCGGCACGCGTCACGGACCACTTCGGGCCGGCCGCCAGCCTTTGCGCTTCGCGCTCCGGCGAGGTCTCGCCGAAGCCCTGGCTGAGGCGGAAAGCCTGCCCCCACGGCGGCATCGCTGACGCCGGCCCCGATGGCCACATCATCGCGCCGCCGGCAAGCATTGTGAACGCCGCGGCCGCGGCAGCTGGTGTTTTCCACCGCCACTGGCGCGCCGGCCCCTTCGCGTTCAGCCGCCGCGCCGCCGCGCGGACGGTGGATGGGTCGATGACCCGCACCTGGCGTTGCTGGCCGATCTCGAGCGCCAGGTCGCAGACGAGGTTCACGACCCGCGGCACACCCTTCGACACATCCGCGACGGCACGAGCCGCCGCCGGCGTGAAGGTCCCGCGCCACGACCCCGCCAGCTGCTGCGCGGTCGACAGCCTCCGGTCGATGTAGCGCTTCACCTCGTACCCGGAGAGCGGCTGCATCTCGCAGCGGCGGGCGACACGTTGATCGAACGCCTGCATCTCGGGCTCTCGAAGGCGACGCTCGAGCTCCGGCTGGCCGACCAGCACGACCTGCAGCAGCTTTGCCTCGTCGGTCTCGAAATTCATCAGCAGGCGGAGCTGCTCGAGCACGGCCGGCTCGAGGTGCTGCGCCTCATCGATGATGATGACCGCATAACGGTTCACCGGGATCAGCTCGCGCAGGAACCGCTGCAGCGCCGCGCTCAAGGCCTGTCGTCGGGCATGCATCGGGATGGGGCCGTTCGCCCGCGTAATCCCGAAGTCGGTGAGGACGTGTGCGACCAGGTCGTCGCCGGCGACGCGGGGATCCAGCACCATCGACACGAACGCCGCCTCTCCGACCTCCTGGAGCAGCGAGCGGCACAGGAGCGTCTTGCCGGTACCCGCCTCACCGGTCACCACGATGAGGCCATCGCGGCGATGCAAGGCCTGTCGTACGTCCTCCAGGGCGCGCGCATAGGAGCGGCCTGGATAGAGAAACCGCTGATCGAGAGCCGGGCCGAATGGCCGCGCCTCACCGCACGTCGGGACGAATCCCGAACCCCGAACCGGGGCCCCCGCCGCGCGTTCTGTGCGCGGTGGGGTGGAAGTCCCGATTTGTGAGTGGGGCGGATGACGGGTCTCGAACCCGCGACTTCCTGAGCCACAGTCAGGCGCTCTACCCCTGAGCTACACCCACCATTTCGACTCGCTCCGCACGCTCATGGCAAGCGGGTACGGCGTGAACACTCAAGCTTAG
>DATDHP010000287.1:0-4171 GCA_036521515.1 Vicinamibacterales bacterium | reverse complement strand
CGGGCGGGGGCCCCGGCTTCTCGGTTCGTGTTCAGGTTCGGTTCGAGGTTCAGGGTTCGAGGTTCAGGGTTCGAGGTTCAGGGTTCGGGGTTCGGGGTTCAGCGTTCGGGGTTCGGGGTTCAGGGTTCGGGGTTCAGCGTTCGAAGTTCGACCGTGTGCGCACGTCGAGCAATCCGGCGGTGCGAGGCCGTTCCGCCGACCGCGGACCCGAACCGCGAACTGAGAACCGGGAACTGAACCCGGAACTTGAACACGAACCGAGAAGCCGGGGCCCCCGCCCGCGCACGCTTGCACGGTGGGGTGGCAAGTGAGAACCAGGAAGCGTGAACGACACGCGCCGCGCAGTAGCGAAGCTCCGCCTCAAACCGACGAGTTGGATCGGCGGAACTTCGCTACTAGATGCGCGGCCGCTGCAGCGGCCGCGCCTAAGACAGCTCCTAAGGCGAACATCAAAAACCTGCTTCATCTGTCACGACTCAGGCCTTAGGAGATGTCTAGTGCCAGTGTCTGCCGACGTCGGCACGCACGTAGAACGCGCCGGCATGGCTCAGGAATGAGGAGGCGACGAGGCGCTCCAGCGCGGCTTCGACGGTGCGCGGGTCGGTATCGAACAATCGCGAGGCTTGAGCGAGCGTGAGCTGCAGCCCCGGCAATTCCCGGTACTCACTGGTGATCCTCCCGCTGAGATCCTGCAACGGTTCCGGCCGGTAGAACAACATGGTGCCTCCTCACGCCTGCGAATGCATCGCGCTGATGGAGTGCTTGTCGGCGACGAGGCGGCCCAGACCGAATTTCTCGATCCGATAGCGCACCTGGTCGCGGTTGATTCCGAGCAGCTGGCCGGCGTGCGTCTGGTTGCCAGCCGCGCGCTCGAGCGCCTGGACGAGGAGCTGACGTTCCACGTCTTCGAGGTTGACGCCGTCTGCAGGCAGCCGGAACAGCAAGGCGGATCCGTTGCGCACCAGCGCCGTCAGATCCTCGGGCCCAATCCAGTCGTTCTCGAGCAGCAGCATCGCGCGCTCGATGACGTTGCGCAGCTCGCGGATGTTCCCGGGCCAGCGGTGCTGCTCCAGCATGGCCATGGCCTCGGGGGTCAGGCCGCGTACGCGCTTCTTGAACTCGCGGTTATAGCGGTCGATGTAGTGGTTGGCCAGCAGCGGAATGTCACCGCCGCGCTCCCGCAGCGGCGGCAGCGTGATCGGCATGACCTGCAGCCGGTAGAACAGGTCCTCGCGGAACGTGCCCTCCCGGACCTCGGTTTCGAGGTTCCGGTTGGTGGCGGCGACCACACGCACATCCACCCGGATGTCGGCCAGGCCGCCAACGCGCTTGAAGGTTTTCTCCTCCAGGAAGCGCAGGAGCTTCGACTGCAATCCCGCGGTCATCTCGCCGATCTCGTCGAGGAACACGGTGCCGCCATCAGCGGTTTCGAATAGGCCGCGCTTCTGCTGCCGGGCGTCGGTGAAGGCGCCGCGCTCGTGGCCGAACAGCTCGCTTTCGAGCAGCTGCTCCGGCAGCGCCGAGCACGTGATGTTGACGAACGGCTTGCCGGCGCGGTCGCTGTTGTAGTGGATCGCCTTGGCGGCGAGATCCTTACCGGTGCCGGTTTCTCCCGTCAGCAGCACCGTGGACGCGGGACTGTTGGCCACACGGGCCAGCATCGACTTGATCGCCAGCATGGCCGGCGAGCCGCCGATGATGGCGTCGAAGCCGTACTCGCGTCCCTGGCTCGTGCGCAGCGTGCGCACCTCGCGCCGCAGGCGGCTGGTTTCGAGCGCCTTGTCGACGGTCACCACCACGTCGTCGAGATTGAACGGCTTGTTGAAGTAGCTGTAGGCGCCGAGCTTCATCGCCTCGACGGCGTTCTCGACGCTCGAGAACGCCGTCATCAGGATGACGAGCGTCTCGGGCGAGAGCTCCTTGATGCGGCGGAGGATCGAGAGGCCGTTGCCATCCGGCAGCTGCACGTCCAGGAGCACGAGATCGATCCCGGGGTTCACCTGCATCAGCGCCTCGGCGGCGGTCCCTGCTTCGAAGACGGTGTATCCTTCCCGGCCGAACCGTTCCTTCAACGACCACCGGACCAGCGCTTCGTCGTCGACGATGAGGAGGTTGGGAGCATTCATGATTTGTGATGCCTTGGGGAAAATTTCCGCGCGGCTGCGAAAGTTCCCGTGGTTTCCGGCGCTTATCGCCGCCGCTGCCTTACCTTGAGCAACGATCACGCCACGCCCGCGTGAAAAACCCAAGAAGGGCGCGAGGTCGTTGACTGCCGCTCATACACACGCTCCAGCCTTATGGTTCCTGCCGCTCGGCGCGCATGCGAGCGCGAAGTAATCCCCGGCTGCTGCGAAATTTCACGCCGGGCCTGACTGACGCATCACTTCAAGGTCTGCTGAGCGGTTGGCTGCTTCGGCCTTCTACGCGCGCGTTCCGCGGTCGGGGTCCCGGCCAGAAGGAATGCTGACCTGCGTCTCCAACCGGTCAGGGACGGCGGAGGAGCCGAAGCGGCCTGGCGCCGTGCGCTGGAGGGCCATCCCCGCCAAGCCGGGCGTCACTGGCAGTGACGGCGCACGCGCACGTGCGCGGAGTCTTGTGGTCCCGTGCGGGAAATTTCTCGCCTCGTCAGCGCGCGTCATCGGTTCTGCGCGGGCTCTCAATGGCCAGGGCCTTGCACCACGTCGGCCCAAGGAGCGCGCGTCATGTGGGTCATCAATTTCATGCTGCCGTTCGCGGGACGCGTGCTGGGGATGGGAGCCGGATTCTGGCTTCTGGTCGAGGGTTCGGACGCAACGCTTCGAGGTCTCATCATGAGGATGGGAGGCGTCGTCCTGATGGTGACAGCCTTCGGACATGTCGAATCGGGCTCGCCGTCTCGGGCCTCGCGCGTACTAGACATCTCCTAAGGCCTGAGTCGTGACAGATGAAGCAAGTTTCTGATCGTTCGCCTTAGGATCTGTCTTAGGCGCGGGCGCCACGGCGCCCGCGCATCTAGTAGCGAAGATCCGCCGATCCACTCGTCAGTTTGAGGCGGAGCTTCGCTACGATTCTGGTCGGTTGCGCGGTGTCGCACGGGGAGCCTGCGATCTTCGAGGGTAACGGCAGAAGACGTCGCGGAGACCATTCCGGGCGTGCCTGCGAAAGGGTATTGACCGCGGCACCGCCCACGCCGCCTCCATCGCCTCTTTCCGCCGCTGCCGGCGCGATCCCCAGCGAAGGCAGCGGTGTTTTGTGCCGACGACGGTCAGCTCATGGCGCCAGTCGAAGCGCCAGCACACCCGTGATCCGATTCAGCAAGCCTTTCAGACCGCGGAGATGCCGAAGCGCCTTCTCGGCAGCGGAGCGGCCGTGAGGCCAATCTGCCCGAGAAGCGGTTCGAGGTCGTCGCCCGAGGCTGGAACGCAGGCGAGGATCCTCGCCCGGTTCTGTCGGACCCACGGGTCCGCCCCGGGAAGCGCGCGCGTCTCCCGGCCGGCGCCGAGGAGCCATTGCCACGCCTCGTGCGTCTCGGTCGCCAACTCCTCAAGTAGCGACGCGGCCCCCCCGCGCGCAGGATCCGCACCATGCGCGCCGCCAGCTCACGCGCTTCCACCAGCCCCGAATTCAGGCTGTGCACGCCGACCGGAGCCGCCTGGTGCGCGGCGTCCCCGGCGAGCCAGACGCCTCCCTTGCCGAAGCTCCGCGCGAGGCGCCACTCGAACAACGCGAGCGTCGACCAGTAAATCTGCGTCGGCCGCGCTGTGAACCAGGGAGCCCGCGCGGCGATCAGCTGCTCGAGCCGTTCCATCGATGCCGCGTGTTCCGAGGCGTCCCGAATCTGGAATCCCCAGCGGCATCGCCCCTCCTCGAGGGGCCAGTAGACGCTCGTCAGGTCGGGATCGAGAATAACGCGGCACTCGGCTGGAAGCTCCCCCGTGGTATCGATCTCGTAGACGGAGAAGACCTGTCCCCCGCCATGCTCGGCCATCTCGATGCCGGCAATCCGCCGCACGGCCGAGTCGTACCCGTCGGCGCCGATGACATAGCCCGGTCGGATCGTCTCGCTTCGCACGACGACCCACTCAGGCGATGTTGGCGAACGCCTTGTGCATCGCCGCCGCCGCGGTCGCCTCCTTGGCCGAATCGCGCGACAGCGCGACCAGCCGATCGCTGTGCGCGGCTGCTTGCGCGA
>DATDHP010000286.1:0-3814 GCA_036521515.1 Vicinamibacterales bacterium | reverse complement strand
CTCACCGCCACGCGACGAAGGGTGCCGGCCTCGTCCATCTCGAGCTGAACACCGGCGCTGGCCACGGCGAAATCGCCGGCTCGCTTCTCGAACTTCACGTACGCGCCACCGCACGGCGGGCGCGGGAACGGGATCGAAATCGCTGTCAGCATCTCGCCGGAGCCGAGCAGCGTCGTGTAGGCATCGACGATGAATTCGCCAAGCGGCACCGTTCGCGATCCGGTCATGCCCGTGATGGTGACGGCCGTGTCGAGGGCAAGGAGCGCCGCCGGCCAGTCACCGGCCGGATCCGCGTGCGCGAGGCTGCCCGCCAGGGTGCCGCGGTTTCGCACCTGGACGTCCGCCGTGAGGTTCGCGGCGTCGGTCATGAGCGGCAGGTGCTCGCGGACAAGCGGCGAGGCCGCGATCTCGGCATGCCGGCAGAGCGCCCCCACGACGAGCCGGTCGCCGTCGCGCCTGAATCCTGACAGCGAGGCAATGCGGTTCACGTCGATCAGGAAGCGGGGACACGCAATCCGCAGCTTCATCATCGGGATCAGGCTCTGCCCGCCCGCGAGGATCTTCGCGTCCTCTCCGTAGCGCGTCAGGAGCTCCAGCGCCTCGTCAACCGTGGTCGGGACGAAATACTCGAATTCTGCGGGGTACACTTGCTACTCCGTATGAAAATCGACGTCTTCAACCACATCGTGACTCCGCGGTACCGTGAGCGGCGGCTGCAGATCGCCCCGCCCCGGATGCGTCTGCAGGACCAGGAGCGTCTCCTGCCGGCGCTCTTCGACCTCGACGCCAGGTTCCGCGCGATGGACACCGCCGGAAATGGCTACGTGCAGATCATCAACACGGGCAATCCGCCGGTCGAGCAGTTCGCCGGACCCGACCAGGCGCTCGAGCTGTCCCGGATCGCCAACGACGAGATGGCGGAGCTCGTCTTGCGATTTCCGCAGCGGTTCGTCGGCGCCGCCGCGTGCCTCCCGATGAATAACATCGATGGCGCGCTCGGCGAGCTCGAACGTGCCGTTCGCGAGCTGCGCATGTGCGGCGTCCAGATCTATACCGACGTGCAGGGCCGGCCCCTCGACGATCCGCAGTTCGCCTCCGTGTTCGATCGGATCGTCGAGCTCGACGTGCCCATTCTGCTGCATCCCGTTCGAGGTCCCGAGCGCGCCGACTACCCAACCGACACGGCGAGCCGATTCGACGCGTGGAGAATCATCGGCTGGCTGTACGACACGGTGGCGGCGATGACCAGGCTGGTGTTCTCCGGCATCTTCGATCGACATCCGGGTGTCACGATCGTGACCCACCACCTTGGTGGATTTGCCCCGTACGCGTCCGAGCGCATCCGGGAGGGATACGACAAGTACCTGAAGGCCGCCCGCGCCAGGGACGAACCCGTGATGCTGAAAAGGCACCCGCACGACTACTTCCATGATTTCTACGCCGACACCATCACGATCGGCTCCGTCCCCGCGCTGGCGTGCGGTCTCCAGTTCTTTGGCGTTGATCGCGTGATGTTCGCCACCGACATGCCGTTCGACCTGCACGGCGGCCTCAAGTACGTCGAGGTCGCGCTCGCTGCCATGGAGAAGCTCGACGCGTCGCCGGAGGACAAGGCGAAGATCTTCGAACACAACGCGAGGCGACTGTTTCGGCTAACGGCATGACACCTTACACCGCGGGGGCTGAAGCCCCCGCACTACGTACAAGGTAAATGGACTCGTAGCGCGGGGCTTCAGCCCCCGCGTTCGGCCTCGCGGATCAACTGCCACACACGTTCGGGCGACAGCGGCAGGTGGCGGATCGTCACGCCAAGCGGTGACAGCGCATCTTCCACGGCGCTCGCAATGGCAGCAGGGGACGGAATCGCGGCGCCTTCTCCCGCCGCTTTCTGTCCAAGCGTTGTGAACGGGTCCGGGATCGGGTAGTGCTCGACCTCGATGTGCGGCGTCTCGAGGGTGGTCGACTTCCCGTAGTCGAGGAGCGTGAGCGTCAGGAGCTGACCGTCGGCGCCGTAGACGAACCCCTCGCCCAGCGCCACCGAAATGCCGTGTGCGGCGGAGCCGTAAATCTGCCCATCCACCACGCCCGGGTTGATCAGGGTGCCGTTGTCGCTGACGATGACGTAGCGCAGCACGCGCACGCGTCCGGTCTCGCGATCGACTTCCACGACAGCCGCATGTGCCGCGGACGAGAACGTGTACTGTGCCCTGACGCGGCCCTCCGCGTCCGGGATCATGTTCGGGTTCGCGTGCGGGTGGCTGTGGTAGTAGGTCGCTTCGAGTCCCGGCTCGAAGCCATCGGGCAGCAGCGCCTGGTTGGCGTAGGCAATCTTCCCAAGCTGGGCGAATGTGATGTTCCTGCTGGCGCCGCGCCCGGTGGAGACGACGCCTTCCTCGATAACGAGGAAGGCGGGATCCTCCTGCAGGACGTGCGCCGCGAGCGTCAGCACCTTCGTCCGAAGGCGCGTGGCGGCGCCGTGCACGGCGCCCACGTCGTAGAGATGAAAGTTGTTGCCGCTGTTGGACGACGACACGCCCCAGGGCGACAGCGTCGAGTCGAACGTGCCGGCGAGCGAGATGCGCGCGGGCGGCACGCCGAGCACGTCCGCGATGATCTGCGCGGCCGTCGTCTCGTGCGCTTGGCCGCAGCTGGGCGAGCCAAGCGTGAAGGCGACGGCCCCGTTCTTCTCCACTTTCACGGTGGCGCCCTCCACCCCGCCAGCGCCTGGCATCATCTTCGACTGCGGAAAGATCGCCATGTCGCGCGCAGCATTCCTGCCGCCGGGCTCGACGCCGACCACCACGCCGATCCCGAGCAGCCGGCCCTCCTTCCGTTCGTCCTGCTGGCGCCTTCTCACCTCGTCGTAGCCGACGTTCTTCAACACCCTGTCGAGCAGCGCCTGGTAATCACCGCTGCCATGGATGTTCCCGTTCGGTGTCGTGTAGGGAAACTGGTGAGGCTCGATCAGGTTCCGTCTCCGGACCGTCATCGGATCGAGCGCCAGTTCCCGGGCGATGCGGTCCATCATCCGCTCCCAGATGAAGCACATGCCCGGTTTGCCGATGCCCCGGTTCGGGACGACCGGACACTTGTTGGTCAGCACCGAACGGCCTTCGAGGCGCAGGTGCTGGACCTTGTAGGTGTTGAACAGGTTGTTCAGCTTGTTCGTGAAGTGAATCGTGAGGGTGCTGACCGAACCGCCGACGTCATCGGTGTCCCGGATCCTGAGGCCGAGGACCTCGCCGTCCGACTTCACCGCCGCCTCGACGTCGAACTCCTGGTCGCAGGAGTGGCCGCCTGCCATCATGTGCTCGCTGCGATCCTCGATCCACTTCACCGGCCGGCCGGTCTTCATCGACATCAGCGCCGTCAGCACCGCGTACTTGCGGATCAGGTGAATCTTCTGTCCGAAGCCGCCGCCGATGTCCGGGACGATGACGCGAACGTGGTCGATGCCGAGCGCCTCGGTCAACGCCTCGTAGATCACCTCCGGGTTCTGCGCGTTGCACCAGATCGTCAGCCGCTCGGGCGTGTGCTCGGCAAGGCACGCGAACGGCTCGAGCGGCGTGGAGCTGTAACGGTGAATCTTCAGGTTCTCGCGGACAATCCGGTCGGCACGTTCGAACGCGCCGTCGACGTCACCGTACGCGACGTGCCCCTGCCACGCCACGTTGCTGCCCAGTTCGTCGTAAATGAGCGGTGCGGTTGCGCTCGCGGCGTCGTCCGTGCTGACGATCGCCGGCAGCGGCTCGTATTCCGCCGCTATCGCGTCGAGTGCGTCTTCCGCCTTCGGCCGCGTGGAGGCGGCCACCAT
>DATDHP010000285.1:0-2286 GCA_036521515.1 Vicinamibacterales bacterium | reverse complement strand
TTCGCGGTTCGCGGTTCGGCGTTCGCGGTTCGCGGTTCGGCGTTCGCGGTTCGCGGTTCGGCGTTCGCGGTTCGCGGTTCGGCGTTCGCGGTTCGGCGTTCTCGGTTCGCGGTTCGCGGTTCGGGTTCGCCGTTCGCGGTTCCGGAACAGGGAACCGAACCGAGAACCACGAACCGAACCAGGAACAGCGAACCGAACTGAGAACAACGAACTGAGAACAACGAACTGAGAACTGAACTACGAACCTGAACACGAACCGAGAAGGCAGAACCCAGAAGAGGGAACGACAGGTTCAGCGAGGGTTCAGCGAGGGTTCAGCGAGGGTTCAGCGAGGGCTCAGCGTGAGCGCCGCTCTTCTTCCTTGCGCCGCTCTTCTTCCCGTCGTTGATCGTCGTTCCCGCGACGGCCGAAGATCCGCGACCAGAAGCCGCGACGACGCTCTTTCGGCGCTTCAGCCACCGTGGGCGTCTCGGCCGGACCCACCGTGAGAATACCGCCAGTCACGGCCGGCGGCGCTGCGGCCACCGGGGCTCCTGCTGCGGTAACGGCCGCTGGCGGGGGCGCGGGCTCCGGCAACTGGCCCGAGGTCGCCATGATTCCCGGGAATACGTACCGGTGGAGCGGACAGATCTCGGCCGGCTCCGTGCCGCGCACGAAGTACTCGGTATAGACCATCGACTGGTTCGACGACGTTCCGTCGGCGTTCGGCACCTGGGCGCGCCGGCACGATTCGGTCGGCAGCTTTCCGCTCAGCCTGCAGATGGTCGCCGTCGTCACCGTTGCCGGCGGGCGCAACCACGTCGGGTCGTCGCCCTTCGTGGCGGCGGCCATGAACCGGCCCCACAGCGGCACGGCGATATCGCCGGCGTACCCGCTGCCGATGATCGTCCGCGGCTGGTCGTAGCCAACCCACACGCCGGAAACGAGGTTCGGCGTGTAGCCGACGAACCAGGCGTCGCGATAGTCGTTGGTCGTCCCGGTCTTGCCGGCGGCCGGCAGGGTGAAGCCGACACGCCTCGCCTGCCATGCAGTTCCCACGTTGATCACGTCGGCCAGCATCGTGCTGATCAGGTACGCCGTCGCCTCGCTGACGGCGCGATCGGTGTGCGGCTGGGCCTGATACAGCACCTCGCCCTGGGTGGTTTCGACCCTGCGGAGGAGGATCGGCTGCGCCAGCAGCCCCTGGTTGGCGAACGCGCCAAACGCGGACGCCATCGCGAGCAGGGTGACTTCTCCGGACCCGAGCGCCAGCGACGGCACGCTCGGCACGGAGCCCATGCCAAGAAGCTGCGCGTAGCGCACTGTCGACGCGATGCCGACCTGCTCGAGCATGCGCACCGCCGCACGGTTGCTCGACGTCCGCAGCGCGGCGCGCATGGTGATGGCGTCGCTGTCGAGATGCTCGTCCTCGGGCACCCACGCGCCCTGCAGGGTCATCACGGGCTCGTTGAGGCCGGTGATCAACGTCGCGGGCGTGTATCCGCGCTCGAGCGCCGCGGCGTAGACGAACGGTTTGAACGCGGAGCCGGGCTGCCGCCTCGCCTGCGTGGCGCGGTTGAACCTGCTGTCCTCGAACTTGCGGCCGCCGACCATCGCACGGACTTCGCCCGTCCTGGGATCGAGCGCCACGAGCGCGGCCTGCAGCGGATCGGTGGTGGCCGGCGGCCGGTTGCCCCGGCGCTTCACCTGCCGCTGCTCGATGGTCGTCATGGTGCGCGCCACCTCGGCTTCCGCCGCCTTCTGCATGTCGAGGTCGAGCGTGGTGTAGACCCTCAGGCCACCCTGGTACACGCGGTCCCACCCGAATTGCTCAACGAGCTGCTTGCGGACTTCCTCCTTGAAGTACTGGCCGTACGCCTCCTCGCCGCGCAGCGTGTCATTCAACCGGACAGGCTCGTTCACGGCAGCCTGGTACTCGTCGCGATCGATGACGCCGGCATCGCGCATCGCCATGAGGACGACGTTGCGGCGCGCCACGGCGCGATCCCGGCTGACCGTCGGCGCGTACGTCGACGGCGACTTCACGAGGCCCGCCAGCAGGGCGGCCTCGGCCACGCCGAGCTCCGAGGCATGCTTCCCGAAGTACCCGAGCGACGCGGCTTCCACGCCGTACAGACCGTCGCCGAAATACACCTTGTTCAAGTACAGCTGAAGGATCTCGTCCTTGGTGAACTCCTCCTCGAGCCGCGCCGCCATGACGACTTCTTTCAGCTTGCGCCGAATCGTCTTGTCCGGCGTCAGGAAGCTCTGACGCGCCAGCTGCTGCGTCAGCGTGCTGCCGCCCTG
>DATDHP010000284.1:0-12473 GCA_036521515.1 Vicinamibacterales bacterium | reverse complement strand
AGCCGCATCAGCCGCGACCGGGTCCGCAAGGCGCGGTTCTTTCAGAGAAGCTCGTACGTCTCGATCGACTACGCAGCGCAGGAAGTCGACGTGTACCGGCTCCTGACCCAGGACGGCCGCCCCGCCATCCAGGGCGGGCGGGTGGAGGTCACGAACGAAGAACCGCTGAAGCGCGAGCTCGAGGATTTCGTGGATGCGGTGCGCTCGAAGCGCCCGGCCGGTGTGACCGCTCGCGATGGCCGCGACGCGCTCGCGCTCGCGACGCGCGTCGCGCAATCGATCGAAGCGGCTTGCACAGCGACGAACCACGGAGACACGGAGGCACGGAGTTTTTAAAGGCTTGGTCTCCGTGTCTCCGTGCCTCCGTGGCCGGGGGGGTGAAGGGCGCTACGAATTCAAGCTATGAACACAGCTCCTCCGTTCGATTCCCTGATGGACCGCGTGAACGCGGGCGAACGGCTGACGTCCGCCGAGATCGCACAACTCGTCTCCACGCCGGACATCCTTCCACTCGGCATGCTGGCCGATGCGCTGCGACAGCGGCTCCATCGGACGCAAGTGACGTATCTGCGCGTGGCGATCTGCGCGTTCAATGAGTCGTTCACCGCGAAAGCCCTGCCGGCGGCGCGCGAAGTCCGGCTGACCGGGACGCCGGAATCGCTCGCGACCGCTGTCACGGCGGTCATCCAGGCGAAGGCGGTCGCCGGCGACCGCGTCGTATCCGGCTTTTCGTGGGCTGCGCTCGAGGCGCTGGCCCGGAGCGGAACGTCCAGCGCGCGCGTGGCGCACGAGCTGCACAGCGCGGGACTCGACGCCATCGCACACCTGCCACTGGACGGGACTGGCGAGCCGGCTGCCGCCATCGAGCAGCTCATGGCAGCCGGCTACAGGCAGCTTCGCTTCACCATCGACAAGGCGCCTGCCGCAGAGCGTGCCGCCCTCTTTCTCCGCGCCTCCGAGCTCCAGCAGCGCTTCGACTGCATCGAGGCGATCAACCCGTTGCCATTGGTTCTCAACGCCTTTCGTCCGACCACCGGCTACGACGATGTCAAGATGGTGGCGATCGCGCGGCTGGCCGCGCCGAACATTCCGACGGTACAGGTCGACTGGCTGCGCTATGGTCCGAAGCTGGCGCAGGTCTCGCTGACGTTCGGCGCTGACGATCTCGACGGCGTGACACCGTCAGACGCTGCGCCCGACGGCCGCCGGCGCGCGCCGCTCGAGGAAGTGCGCGGCAATATCGAGTCAGCCGGCTTCACGCCCGCCGAACGCGACGGCCGCTTCGCCGTCGTCGCGTAATGGGGGTCGTTCGCCTTGGTGCGGTCGGGTACCTGAATGCCCGGCCGCTGACCTGGGCGCTCGACGGGTCGCCCAATCGCTGGCGGGTGCGTTACGACGTGCCGTCGGCCTGCGCGGCGCTGCTGCACGAAGGGGCGATCGACCTGGGGCTGATTCCATCGATCGAGTACCTGCAGTCGCCTGACTACCGGTTCGTGCCGGGCGTCGGGATTGGATCGCGCGGAGCGGTCGCCTCCGTGGCGTTGTACACGCGAGTGCCGGTCGAGTCGATTCGCCGCATGGCGCTCGACACGAGCTCGCGTACGTCGGTCGCGCTCGTGAAGGTGCTCGCGCGCCACCGCTTCGGCATCGACCCCGGGTTCGTTCACCACCGCCCCGATCTCGTCGCGATGACACGCGAGTGCGACGCGGGCCTCCTCATCGGCGACCCGGCGTTCGACGCGGACCACGCGGCTCTCGGCCTGGAAAAGATCGACCTCGGCGCAGAGTGGACGGCGATGACGGGGTTGCCGTTCGTCTACGCGGCGTGGACGGGTGGGCCGGACGCAGTGACGCCGGACGATGTCCTGGCGCTGCAGGAGGCGCAGGACGAAGGCGTCCGCGCGCGCCTGGCGATTGCCGCCGAATACGGACGCGGGGATCCGGCGGTGACGGCGCGGGCCGCCGACTACCTAAGGGATAATGTGAAATACGGTCTCGGGCCCGAGGAGGCGGCGGGGCTGCAGCTGTTCCTCGATTACGCCGCGGACCTCGGAATCGGGACGAAACGTCGTCTGGAATTTTATTGACGCATCTTTTGCTCCTCACGAGCCGCGGAGACGCGGTGACGCGGAGGAAACCAAACCCCTTGGTCTCCGCGCTTCCGCGTCTCCGCGGCCCGTGGAACAGATGACATGGTCAACGAGCTCGCCAGGAAGGTCCTGAACGGCGCGCGCGTCAGCGCGGAGGAGGCGCTACGGTTGTACCGCCACGCGCCGACGCATCTGCTCGGCCACCTGGCCGACACGATTCGCGCCCGCACGCACCCGGATCGCATCGTCACCTACATCATCGACCGTAACGTCAACTACACGAACGTCTGCGTGGCCCGGTGCAACTTCTGCGCGTTCTACCGCCCCGTCGGGTCGTCTGAAGGGTACGTGCTCGGGTTCGAGGAGATCTTCGCCAAGATTGACGAGACGATCGCGGTCGGAGGCAATCAGCTCCTGCTGCAGGGTGGGCACAATCCCGACCTGCCGATCCAGTGGTACGAGGATCTGTTCCGCGCGATCAAGCAGCGGTATCCGGCCTTCAAGCTGCACGCGCTGTCGCCACCCGAGGTGCTGCACATCTCTCGGCTGAACCAGGTACCGGTGCCGGTGGTCATCGCGCGGCTCGTCGCGGCCGGCCTCGACAGCATCCCTGGTGGAGGGGCGGAGATCCTGGTCGATCGTGTCCGCCAGTTGCTGAACTGCTACGGCAAGGCGACCTCCGACGAATGGCTCGACGTCATGCGTCAGGCGCACCGGGCCGGTCTCCGCACCACCGCCACGATGATGTACGGCACCGTGGAGACCGACGAGGAGCGCATCGAGCACCTGATGCGGCTGCGCGATCTGCAGGACGAGACCGGCGGCTTCACCGCGTTCATCACCTGGAGCTACCAGCCCGAGCATACCGAGCGCGCCGGCTACGAAGCCACCGGCGTCGACTACCTTCGCACGCTGGCGCTCGCGCGCATCATCCTGGACAACTTCGACAACCTGCAGGCCTCCTGGGTGACGCAGGGAGGGAAGGTCGGACAGTTGAGCCTGGCGTACGGCGCCAATGACATGGGCAGCGTGATGATCGAGGAGAACGTGGTGCGCGCGGCCGGCGCCAGTTACTGTATGGATGAAGTCGAGATCGTCGCCAACATCGAGGACGCCGGCTTCGTCCCGAAGCGGCGCAGCATGCAGTATGAGATCCTCGGCGACCCGGTCTTCCGCGAGCGCGACGTGCCGCGCATGCTCGCGCTCGCCACCGCGCGAACCGACGGCGATGCCGCGATGCCCGACGAACTGCGGAACTACCCGGCGCGCAGCCGCCAGGGGAAGCAACTGCGGCCTGCCCAGTGAGCCGGGCCACGAAGAGCGGGGCCGCCGCGGCGCACGCTTCCACCCCACGGCGCAGGCGTGCGCCGTGGGGACCCCGGCCTTGCGCGGTGGGGTGCCAGACACGAAGGCACGGAGGTTGGGCCATCTGCGGATCTCAGGATTTGCAATCTCAAGATCGAAAATCCGCAGATCCCGGCGATGACCAACTCCGTGTCTCCGTGCCTCCGTGGCCGTGGCTTTGAAAACGGATGACACGGTATAGAGCAGAGTGGCTCCTGCCGATCGCCGATGATCCAATCCGCGACGGTTGGGTAGAGGTCGACCGCGGCCGCATCACCGCGACCGGCCGTGGCGTGGCGCCGGACGCGATCGACCTCGGGAACGCCGTCATCCTGCCGGCGCTCGTCAACGCGCATACCCATCTCGAGCTGTCCTACCTGCGAGGGGCGGTCCCGCCCGCCGGGCGGTTCCTCGACTGGATTCGGCCGCTCCTCGCCGCGCGCAGCGGCTATTCCGATCCAGCCGACCGACGCATTCTCGATCAGGCGCGCCGCGCCATCGGCGAGTCGCGAGCGAGCGGCACGGGGCTCGTCGGCGACGTGAGCAACACGCTGGTCACCGTGCCGCTGCTCCGCGAAGCGGGCATGGCCTCCCTGGTGTTCTACGAGCTGCTTGGCTTCAATGTCACCAACGGCGTCGGGAGGGTGTGGGACGCCCGGGCGAAGATCGCAGAACACGGCGGGACGGACAGCGACGTCCGCATCGCGCTGGCGCCGCACGCCCCGTACTCCGTCTCGCCCGAGCTGTTCCAGGCCATCCGCGCCGACATCGACGCTGACTCCGAGCATGTGTCCACCGTGCACCTCGGCGAGTCGGCGGAGGAGCTCGAGTTCGTGCGTCGCGGCGCAGGCCCGTGGCGCGACCTGCTCGAGGAGCTGGGCACGTGGAACGACGGGTGGAGTCCCCACGGCGGATCGCCCGTGGAATACCTCGCCGACCTCGGCTTCCTCGACGGCAGGGTGCTGGCGGTGCACGCCGTGCAGCTCACGGGCGACGACCTCGCGCGGCTCCGGTCGCTCGGCACGACCGTCGTGTCGTGCCCGCGCAGCAACCGGCACGTCGGGGTCGGGTCTCCGCCGCTCGAGTCGTTTTACGCGAGGGGAGTGTCCGTCGCCTTCGGGACCGACAGCCTGGCGAGCGTCGACAGCCTGAACCTCTTCGACGAGCTCGCCGAGGCGCGGCGGATCGCGCCGGATGTGCCTGCCGCGCATCTGCTCGAAAGCGCGACGATGTGCGGCGCGCAGGCACTCGGCTTCGGCAAGGATTACGGCACGATCGAGCCCGGCAAGCGCGCCGCGCTCATCGCCGTGCGTCTGCCAGGACGCCTCAACGATGTGGAAGAATACCTGGTCGGCGGCGTCGCGCCGGATCAGGTCTCGTGGCTCGAGGCGGTCGATATGCGTCATGCGTAAGCTCACGACCTATTTTTCGTTCGTCCGCTTCAGCCACTCAGTATTCGCGCTGCCGTTCGCGCTGACCGGCGCCCTGCTCGCGTGGCGCGAGCGTCCCTTCTCCTGGTCTCAGGTTCTGTGGATCATCGTCTGCATGGTGAGCGCACGCAGCGCGGCGATGGGCTTCAACCGCCTCGTGGACGCCCGCCACGATGCGCTGAACCCGCGGACCGCGACGCGCGAGCTGCCGCGCGGCGTGATGACGCGCGTCGAGGCGGCCATCTTTGTCGTCGTTGCGTCGGTCGTCTTTGTATTCGGCGCCGCTCGCCTGAGCCCGCTCTGCCTCGCGCTGTCTCCGCTGGCGCTTGCCATCGTCTTCTGGTACTCGCTGGCGAAGCGATACACGGCGTACACGCAGCTGTTTCTCGGCCTGGCGATGGCCGTCGCCCCGGTGGGCGGCTGGATCGCCGCCGGCGGCTGGACAGGCGCGCTCGAGCCCTGGCTGCTCGGTCTGGCCATTGGCCTGTGGGTCGGCGGGTTCGACATCCTGTACGCGTGCCAGGACGTGGAGTTCGATCGCCGCTACGGCCTGCGCTCGATTCCTGCGCGCTTTGGCATCCCCACGTCGATCCGCCTGTCGCGCCTGATGCACGTCGGGACCGTCGCTGCGATGGCGGCGCTCGGAATTGCGGCGGATCTTCCGGCGCTCTACCTCGCCGGCGTCGCGATTGTCGCGATCCTCCTCGTCTACGAGCAGTCGCTCGTCAGCGACGAAGACCTCACGCAGGTGAAAAGGGCGTTCGATCTGAATGGATACGTGGGGATCGTGTATTTCGCCGCAACCGCATTGTCGCTGTATCTGGGATAGCCCATCGTGTGCTTCGTGGTTCAATCGTGACAGTGGCTGTTGCTCCCGACAAGACCCCCGATCGCATCGCCGGGATGTTCGATGCGATTGCTCCACGGTACGACCTCCTGAATCACGTCCTGAGCGCGGGCATCGACCGGCGCTGGCGGGCGAGGGCGATCCAGTCCCTGGAACTGACGGGAGGCGAAACACTGTTGGACGTCTGCACGGGCACAGCGGATGTGGCGCTCGAAGGACGTCGAGGCGGCGCCCTGCGCGTGCTCGGCGTGGACTTCGCCGGCGCCATGCTGGCGCTTGGCCTGCGGAAAGTTCGCGCGGCAGGGGAGGCCGCCTGCATTACTCTCGTGCGCGGCGACGCGATGCGGCTGCCTGTGCCCGACGCGTCGGCCGACGCTGCCACCGTGGCGTTCGGGATTCGCAACGTGCAGCGGCCGGAGGTCGCCTGTGCCGAAATGGCACGGGCGCTGCGGGGCGGCGGGCGTCTGGCGATCCTGGAGTTCGGCGTACCGCGCCTGCCGTGCCTCAGCACCGTGTACTTGTGGTATTTCAAGCACGTGCTGCCGCTCGTCGGCCGTTTCGTGTCCGGCCACGGCGGTGCATACTCGTATCTTCCGGCGTCGGTCGGCACGTTTCCGCCGCCAGCTGAGCTCATGAAGATTCTGAGACAGGCAGGTTTCGACGACGTCAGGGCCGTCCCGTTGACCTTCGGGATCGTCTATCTCTACACTGCGCGGAAGTTATAATTGTAAACCCTTGATCCATTTCGACTTCGACGAACGCTACCAGGACGAGAACGTCGTCGGGAGCGCGATTACGCGCCGCGACGGCTTCATGGTGTCCGTCGGCGTCCATGCGCTGATTGCCGTGGCGCTGGTAATCCTTCCCCAGCTCGATCTGTTCGAACTGAGCCCCGAAGAGCTGCAGGCGCGGGAGGAGGCGTTGCGCCGCCAGCGCGAGGAGCGCACGTTCGTCTTCGTGCAGCCACGCGTGGACCTGGAAGCGCTTCGCCCGCCGGACCGCGGGCAGTTGTCGGATCTCGATCGGCAGGCCCAGGCGCCGCAGCGGGCACGGGAGCCGGAGAACCCAGTGCCGTTCGCGCTTGGCAATTCACCCGAACAGGTGGAGTCGGCCGAGGAGGAGCGCCAGCAGGGTCCGGAGACAATCGTCGAGCCGGACACCACGCCGCCGCAACCGGAGCCCGAAGAGCAGATCGCCCGCGCGTTGCCGCCCGCCGACCTTGGCATCAGGCGCGCGCCGGAAACATCGCGTCCCGCGCCGGGGGCGCTTGGCGAGGCGCTGCGCAACCTGCAGCGCTACGTGCAGAACGAGACCTTCAACAACCCGCAGGGTGGTCAGGACACGCCGGGCGCGAGCATCCAGTTCGACACCAAGGGCGTCGAGTTCGGGCCGTGGCTCCGGCGGTTCGTGGCGCGCGTTCGCCGCGCATGGTTCATCCCGATGGCGGCGTACACGATGCGCGGCCACGTGGTGATCCAGTTCAACATCCACAGGGACGGGACGATCACCGATGTCGCCGTCGTGCAGCCGTCGAGCATCGACTCGTTCAACGTCGCCGCCTACAACGCGATCATCGGCGCCAGCCCGGTGGATCCGCTGCCCGACGAGTACCCGTCTCCGCAGGCCTTCTTCACGGTGACGTTCTATTACAACGAGCAGCCTCCGGGGTAGCGATCGGCGGGTCGCGGACCTGAAGGTCCGCCTCTGCGAACGCCGTCGCGTCGGCTACACTCGACTGGCGGGGTGCGGGTGTCGAATCGTTCCAGAGACTGGTTCGCGCAGGCCGAGCGTGACCTGGAGCAGGCGAGGGCGTCACGTGATGACGGCCGCCACGAATGGGCCTGCTTTGCGTCGCAGCAGGCCGCGGAAATGGCGGTCAAGGCGCTCCACCTGTCTGTCGGCCAGGAGGCATGGGGCCACGTGGTCGCACGGCTGATTGGCGATCTCCCGTTTCCCGCGGGCGATTTGAGCGACAAGGGGAAGGTGCTCGACAACTTCTACGTGGCCACACGCTACGCGGACGGCCATCCTGAAGGCGCGCCGTTCGAACATTACGGTCCGATACAGAGCGAGCAGGCCATCCAGTATGCCGGTGAGATCCTTGACTTCGTCCGTGCTCGTCTGGCCCAACCGGGCACGCGTGGATGAAGCGGTGCGGCGGTGGGCGGCCGACGTTGCAAGCCGGCGCCCGGAACTGCGCCGCCTCGGCTATTTCGGCTCCTACGCGCGCGGCGACTGGGGTGTCGGCAGCGACCTCGATCTGATCGCGATCGTAGCGGATTGTGGAGATCGCTTCGAGCAGCGGGCGATCGCGTGGGATCTCGCTCCGCTTCCTGTGCCCGCCGAGATTCTTGTCTATACCCAGCGCGAGTGGGACAGCCTGGAGAACGAAGGCGGCCGCTTCGCGCGGATGGTGGCTCGTGAGACGGTGTGGGTTGTTGAATCGTGAGGGATACCGATGGTGTTCGAGCTGCTACCCTGACCATGCCGACGCGCACCCAGCAGCTTGGCTTGTTGATCTTGCTGGCCGCCCTGGTGGTCTACGTCTTCATCCGCGTGCTGTGAGGATCGGTCGTGTCTCGGCGCGCGGTCTCTCCTCCGGCTGAAGCCGGAAGCCACAGATATCAATCGTCGTGGCCTCCGCCTTCAGGCGGAAGATCGGCCTTCGTGGTTAGATCGTCCCGTGCGTCAGATTGTGGTCGCCGTGCTCGGCCCCACCGCCTCGGGGAAGAGCGCCCTCGGCCTCGCGCTGGCCGAACGCTACGGCGGCGAGATCATCAACTGCGACTCGACGGCGGTCTACCGCGGCTTCGATATCGGCACCGACAAGGTCGCGTTGGAAGATCGGCGCGGCATCCCGCACCATCTGATCGACATTGCGGACCCGACCGAGGTGTACACGGCGGCGCAGTTCGCGCGGGACGCGGCGGCGGCCATTCGCGTTATTCACGCCCGCGGCAGGCTGCCGATTCTCGTGGGCGGCACGGGGTTCTATTATCGGGCGCTCACGCGCGGCTTGTTCCCCGGGCCGGGTGCCGACGAGCGGCTGCGCGCCCGCCTCGAGCGGATCGCCGACAGGCGCGGCATCGAGCGCCTGCACGCGCTTGTGCAGCGCGTGGATGCCGGATCGGCCGCGCGCATCATGCCGCGCGACCGCAGACGTCTCGTGCGCGCGCTCGAAGTGTACTTTTCGACTGGGCGTCCGCTGACCGCGCACTTCGCCGACACGCGCTCACTGATTCCCGACGTGGAAGTGATGGCCGTAGCGCTGCGGCTCGCCCCGGCCCTCACGGCCGAGCGCGTGGCTCGGCGCGTGGATCAGCAGTTCGCGCGCGGGATCGTCGACGAGGCGCGAGCGCTCCTCGCGCGCGGCGTGCCCGCGCAGGCGCGTCCGTTCGGTGGTCTCGTGTACCGGCAGGTCATGGAGATGCTGCGCGGCGTGCGCGGCGAGGCCGAGACGCGTGCCCTCATCGTGCAGGAGAACCGTCGTTATGCGCGTCGCCAGTTGATCTGGTTCCGCAAAGAGCCTAATCTAATCTGGTTAGACGGTCCGGGCGAGCGTGAAGAGACGCTGAACCATGTCGACGACGTCCTGGCCGCGCGCGGCGTGCGACCGCGAGGAGACGCCACCTGATGGCCCAGGCAGCTGAACCCCGATCCTCATCGACCGCGCAGCCCAACATCCAGGACGTCTTCCTGAACTACGCGCGGCGCGAGCGCCTGCCGGTCACCCTCCACCTGCTCGATGGACGGTCCTTCGAGGCGCGCATCAAGAACTTCGATCGCTTTGCCGTGATCGTCGAAGTGAACGGGACGGATCAGATGGTGTTCAAGCACGCGATCGCCACCATCGCCACCGAGCGATCGGTCCCCAATTACTTCGCCTCGCATCACCCCTGATTGAAGCGCCCCTTCGCCCGTGCCATCCTCATCGTGCTCGACAGCGTGGGTATCGGCGCGCTCCCCGATGCTGCCGCGTACGGCGACGAAGGAAGCAATACCCTCGGCAACATCGCGAAACAGGTTCCGCTGAAGCTGCCCACCCTGCGGTCGCTTGGTCTCGGCCACCTGGTGTCACTCGGAAACGACACCGGGCTTGATTTTACGAAAACCGTAAAATCAAGCCCGGTGTCAGTTCGGGGCGCGTACGGGCGGATGGCTGAGGCGTCTCCCGGCAAGGACTCGGTCACCGGCCACTGGGAGATGATGGGCATCGTCCTCGACCGGCCGTTCCCGACCTTCCCGCACGGGTTTCCAGACGACCTCATCGCGGAGTTCGAGCGGCGCATCGGCCGCGCCACGCTCGGCAACGTCGTGGCGTCGGGCACCGAGATCATCGACCGGCTCGGCCAGGAGCACGTGCGAACGGGCAGGCCGATCGTCTATACCTCCGCCGACAGCGTCTTCCAGATCGCCGCCCACGAGGAGGTGATTCCTGTCGCGGAGCTGTACCGCATCTGCGCGATCGCCTTCGACATGGCTGGCAGGGGACTCGGTATGGGCCGCGTCATCGCACGTCCGTTCGTGGGCGCGCCCGGCTCGTTCAGGCGGACCGCCAACCGCCACGACTACGCGCTCGACCCGACAGCCGATACGCTGCTCGACCTGCTCACGCGGAACGGGACGCCGATCGTCTCGATCGGCAAAGTACACGACCTGTTCGCCGGCCGTGGCACCGGCCGATCGATCCACACGTCGAGCGACGCGGAGGGCATGGACCGCATCGAGGAGGCGATGCGCGATACGCCCGAAGGCCTGCTGTTTGCGAACATCGTCGACTTCGACGTGCTGTACGGCCATCGCAACGACGTGGCCGGCTACGCCGCGAACCTCGAGCGCTTCGACAACCGCCTCGCGCGCGTGCTTCCGGCACTCGGCGAGACCGACCTGCTGATCGTCAGCGCCGATCACGGCAACGATCCGAGCACGCCGAGCACCGACCACTCGCGTGAGTACGTTCCCGTGTTGCTGACCGGTCCGCGCGTCGCGGCCGGGTGCCACATCGGGACCCGCCCGACCTTCGCCGACCTGGGCCAGACGCTGGCGGCAAATTTTGGAGCCGGACGGCTGTCGCACGGCACGAGCTTCCTGGAGGAGGTCGTTGTCCAGCATCCGTGAGGCGCTCGAGCAGCGCGAACGCGAGACGCTCGCCGCGCAGGCGGCCAAGAGCGCCGAGTCGCGCGGCCGGCTCAAGCCCGAGCCCGAAGACGACGTCAGGCCGGCGTTTCAGCACGATCGCGACCGCATCATCCACAGCAAGGCCTTTCGCCGGCTGAAGCACAAGACCCAGGTGTTCTTCGCGCCGGCCGGCGATCACTACCGAACCCGCCTGACGCATACCCTCGAGGTGTCGCAAATCGCGCGCACCATCGCCAAGGTGCTCCGCCTGCACGAGGAGCTCACCGAGTCGATTGCGCTCGGGCACGACGTCGGGCACACGCCGTTCGGCCACGCCGGCGAGCAGGTGATCGACCAGTTGGTGCCCGGCGGCTTCCGACATTACGAGCAGAGCCTCCGCATCATGGACGTGCTCGAGAACGACGGTCGCGGGCTGAACCTGACGTGGGAGGTGCGCGACGGGATCGGCCGCCACTCCAAGGGCAAGGGAGGCGCGCCGGTCGGACTCGATCCCGCCAGCCGCTCTGCCACGCTCGAAGGTCAGGTGATGCGCGTCGCGGACCTCATCGCCTATGTCAACCACGATATCGACGACGCGGTGCGGGCCGGCGTCCTGAACGACTCGGATCTGCCGCGCGACCCGGTAGGTGTCCTCGGGCCGACCTCCTCCGCCCGCATCGCGCGCATGGTCAAGGACGTCGTCACGGAAACGCAGAACGGTGGCCTCACCGAGATCCGCATGAGCGACGACATCCTCAGCGCGACGCTGGCGATGCGCGCCTTCCTGTTCGACGCCGTCTACGAGAACGACAGCGCCACCTCCGAGTTCAAGAAGGCCACCGGTATCCTTGGGGGCCTGTGGGAGAAGATCCGCGAGCGTCCCTCGGACTTTCTGGATTTGCGCATCGTTGAAACCGAAGGGCTCGACGTCGCCGCCCGGGATTTCCTGGCGGGAATGACCGACCGGTTCGCGGTCAGCCTGTACGAACGGCTCTTCATCCCGAAGCCCTGGGTCGGGCCGATGGCCTGGGATCAGCTATAATTGACGGTCTGCCCTTCGCACGATTGTCGTGCTCGAAGGGGTTTGTCATGTTGTTGGATCTCACCAGGTATCGTCGGCCGCTCGAAACCTTCCAGCGGACATTCCAGCCCCAGGACGTCGGGGAAGAGGAGGACGCATACAGGGTCGTGGCGCCGGTGGACCTGGCGTTCGAGATCCACAAGGACAAGGACAAGTTCCGGCTGGTTGGTACCGCGACGACCGGGCTGGAACTGGCGTGCAGCCGCTGCGTGGAGCCGTTCCGTCTCGCCGTCAACGCGCCGTTCGACATCCGTTACCTCCCCGCATCGGAGGCCTCGACGGAGCCGGAGCGGGAGGTCGAGGAAGAGGATCTCGAGACCAGCTACTACCGGGATCACCAGATCGATCTGAACGAGCTGCTCCGCGAGCAGTTCTACCTCGCGTTGCCGATGAAGCCGCTGTGCCGGGAGGGGTGCAAGGGTCTGTGCGCGCAGTGCGGCACGAATCTGAACGCCGGCCGGTGCGACTGTACGCCGGCCTGGGAAGACTCGCGGCTCGCTGGACTCCGGGCACTGAAGCGGGAATCGTGATGCTCCTCGTCTCCGGTCTCCGGTGGACCGGGG
>DATDHP010000283.1:0-18602 GCA_036521515.1 Vicinamibacterales bacterium | reverse complement strand
CGTGCGGCCGCGGCGCACGATCCGGATCGCGCTCTGGACGGGTGAGGAACAGGGTCTACTGGGGTCGTTCGCCTGGGTCACCCGGGAGATCGCGGCCCTGCCCCGCGTGGACACACCGGGGCAGCAGCTGCTGCCGGCGGCGGTACGCCGCCCGGCCGGACCTCCGGCGCCGACGCCTGCCCACGCACGGCTGTCGGCGTACTACAACCTGGACCAAGGAGGCGGGAAGATCCGCGGCGTGCGGCTGACGGGCAACATGGCGCTGGCGCCGATCTTCGAACGCTGGTTCGCGCCGTTGAAGGATCTCGGCGTCATGCTCGTGAGCCCGCGCGGCGGCTGCGCCAGCGATTGTGCGCCGTTCGAGGAGGCGGGGATTCCCTCGCCGCTCTTCCTGCAGGACCCGCTGGACTACCCGTCACGCACGCTGCACACGAGTGCCGATACCGCCGACCACCTCATCCCGGAAGACCTTCGCCAGGCCGCCGTAGTGGTGGCGACGGTGCTCTATAACACCGCGCAGCGCGACGAGCGGCTGCCAAGGAAGTAAGGGTTCGGTCGGACCACCCCTCGGCTGCAGGGCGTTGGTCTCACACGTGCGGCGGACGTCGTCCTGACAGCTGGAAATCCTCGCCAGCCCTGGCCGAGGATCGGCGCTTCAAGGCCGTACCTCGTAGAAGGAATTGAGTGGATTGCCGAAGTCCTTGACGGCGAATCGTGTAAAGCCGGCAGCAGCAGTCATTTGTCGAGCGACTGGCTCCGGCAACCCGAGGGTTCCCAGGCCAGCGCCTCCTTCTTCGCAGGTGCTGCGGGCCAGACAGTCCAAGACGGAGAACGCACCAGCCCTGCGCTGGCTTGCCCATGCAGCCACTCTCGGACCCACCGCTCGTGGAGTCCGGTTTTGGCTGCTAGCTGAGCGCTCGTCGAAGGGCCTGATTCACTTAGCGCGCGGTAGAGACCCAGCCGGTCCCCGAGGTAAACGAGGCCAGATATTCCCGCCCCGGAGAGATAGCCGATGGCCTTGTCGGCAACCTCCTCGACTTTTTTTCGGATCCAACTTGATTGACGTCACGTCGTGCTCCTTGCTCCGCGCATCGTAATCGGTTGCCGTAGATACACATCAATCGACCACATCCACGTCTCGCGCCGGCTGGAGAGGTCGAATCCGCCGGCGCGAATCATCTGTTCCATGCTGACAACGGGATGCACGAAGGTCCGGAACGAGTTGTTCGTAAGGCGACGTTGCCCGTTCTCGAGCCTGACCCCCAGGCGGACGTACCACACATCCCGGGGATAGGAGAGGGCAAGACACCGGTCGGCATGGCGGATCGCAGCGTCGAGGAGCGGGCCATATGAGGGATAGCAGCACACGACGCGATCGAGGGTGACGAGCGCCGCGACAGGCAGCTCGGAGACGACAGTCACGAAGTCGCCATGCATGAACTGCACCGCGCCCGCTCGGCCAAGACGTTCAGCCTCCTGCCGTGCGACCGCGTTGTACGCCGAGGATGCATCGACCGCGATGGCGTGGGTGATCCCGCGCTCCAGCAGCCCAAACGTCAACGAGCCAACTCCCGACCCGACATCGAGCAGCGTCCCGTTCATCGCTCCTGCGCGGGCGATGCCCTCTTGAAGCAGGCGTGTGGTCGGTCCTGGCCCTTTCGTGCGGTACCGCTTCAGCTCTGCCGCGGCCTTCTTCTCGTTGAACTGTTGTTCCGCCGCGCGTTCGAACGTCGAGCAACAGGCCGGCATCGCCTACCTCACCGCGCATCGATTCGCGCCGGCCTCGAGCTCCGTGGGGTCGCCGCTGGGGAATTCGCCCATTTCGTTCAGCTCGACGATGCGGACAAAGTTCGCGGGTGTCGGTGGGAGCTTGGAGGTGACTCGCTCCACGAACGCCGACTCCGACGCGATCCAGCCGGACAGCCAAGTCGACACGTCGTTCAGCGCTGCGGCGACGGGCTGCCCGTCGAACGGAATCGGCTCGCTCGCGTGTGCTGGCAACACCAGCATGTCGAGCAGGATGAACTGCGGGGCGTTCGCGCGCAGCCCGAGACGCATGGTGCCAGCACTCGATTGCATGGCTCCTACGATTTCAGCGCGTGCACGTTGACGCCTCTGACGCCATACTTGCGCGCGAGGCGCTCTTTCGAGGTGCCTGCGAACGGATCGAAGTACTCGGTGATGCGAACGGATAGGAAGCCAATGTCTTCCAGCACGGTTGCGAGCTCTGCCCGCGCCACACCCGATGTCGACGACCATCGCACCCGACGAAAGCGCGGCTGTTCGAAGCGGGTTGGCGACCCCGGCAAAGGATGCGGTCGCCTCGGCGGGGAGTGCGGCGAGCGCGGTGGCGTCGTATCCGAGTCTCTCCGCGGCGTACGCCGGACCGCGGTGGAAATGGAATTCGCTCGAGGGGTCGGTGGCCACTCGCGCGTAGATGACTTGAATCTCGTGCCGCACTCGGCCGGTGTCGAGATCGACGGGGCATGCGACGGCCATGAGACCTCCTTTCAGCCTGGTGACGTTCCTACAGGACCAAGTTTGCACGAATCATCTCAACGCTCCTGGTTCGGTTCCTTGGGGAGCTCGGAAATGTGTGCCCCCCATTGGCATTGACCTGTACGGCACTCGACGGCGCGTCTTCCACGAAATCGTGCTGCTGGTCATCCGGCATCATTCCGGTTCGAATCGCGCCCGACTTCCGGTATGATAGGCAGCACGATTCGTCTGGAGCCAACTGTGTATCCGACCATCCTCGACGCCAAGCGAAGCCGCTGCCTGACCCTGCTGGGTGCGACCCGGTGGGTCATGTGCGCGACGGCGGGCCGCTCGATTGGCGGCCGGCCGGGAGGTGCAGCCGGATGATGTAGGACGGGACCAGACTCCCGCTTTCGAGGGCCATCATCCGACGAGGGTGATGGCCCTTTTCTTTTTGCGCAGAGGAGGTGTTCAGTGGCGCTGACGGGACACCGCTGGGTCACGTTCGACTGTTATGGAACGCTCGTCGACTGGCAGTCGGGGTTTACGGCCGCTTTGGCGCGCGTGGCGGGAGACGCCGCGCCGGCGCTCGAGCGTGCCTACCACGTGTGGGAGCGCGCGATCGAAGGCGAGAAGCCTCACCGTTCGTACAAGGACGTCCTCGCAACGGCGCTCGTTCGGGCGGCCGCCGACATCGGCGTGCCACTGTCCGCGGCGGACGCAGCAATCCTGCGGCAGTCGTGGGGCGCGCTGCGGCTGTTTGCCGGCGTCGAGCCGCTGCTGGCGGAGCTCCGGGGCCGCGGATGGCACCTGGCCGTGCTGACCAACTGCGACGATGAGCTCTTCGAGATCACGCACCGGACGTTCCGGACGCCGTTCGATCTGTTCCTCACGGCGGAGCGCGTGCGCGGGTACAAGCCGGCACCCTGGCACTTCCGCGCGTTCGAGCTGCTGACGCGCGTCGATCGGCGCGAGTGGGTGCACGTCGGCTGCAGCTGGTACCACGATATCGCCCCGGCGCGAGCGCTGGGCGTCACGCCTGTGTGGCTCGATCGCGAGCGCGCCGGCGAGAATCCGGCCGGGGCAGCGCTGCACGTTCACACGGAAGCAGACGCCCTCGAGGCGATCGAATGCCTCGTCGCTCGAAGTGAACAATCTGGTTAACGGGAAGCAGGCGTGCGAACCTTCAAGGCCGGAACGTCTTCGGATGTGATGCCCGGGTACCTTTTGAACCCGAGGCTGTAAAGCTCCTTTACGTCTGCCTCACCTTCGAAGCAGGCGTCTTCCCAAATCTCGAAACCTTTGGTCGTGTGCCGTGTCAGCATGAACGCGATCGTGAACGGCCGGGTGTACACAAGCGGGTCGTCCACGGTGGCCCCGTAGGCGATCGTGTTCTGATCGAGCATCGTGAAGCGCTCGGTCACCTTCGCGGCGTCGGTATAGAACGTACCGCGCCGGTCGAGAAACACGCGGCCGTTGTGGTTGGTGGTTTCGATCACGAGGGTATTGCCCTCCCACCTGCCACGCGCGTCCCCCAGCCAGAGTCGGACGTTCTGCGCGATACGCGGACGGCTGTCCATGGTTATGACGCGAAAAGCGTGCGCCTCTTCGGACAGGATCGCGATGTTCCCGGGACTCTGAAGAATCTGGTAGGCCGGCCCCTCATACATATGGCGCGGCACGCCAGACAGGAAGCAGTGCACGTTCTGGTCGATGTACCTGGCTTCGTTCTCTTTTCTCTGGGCTGCCGCCCAGGGCTGCAGCGGAAGCTTTCCGTCCGGCGGGTCGACCACGAGGCTTTTTCCCGGCCCGGCAGGACGCTCACGGCCGGGGAGCCCAATCCGCGCGGCGTTGTCCCATGGCACTTCGAGGTCTTCCTTGGCCTCCGTCCCGTGACGCCAGTAGCCGTTGAAGTCAGGTCTGCCGTTCGTGGTCCGAGGGGGATCGAATGCCGCCGCCCTTTCCTGCGCACATCGCCAGAACAGAGCCGGGTCGTCGGATGCGCAACTATGTGCCGGCCCGGACGCCTGCGGCCCCGGCGTGGCGGCCGCGCCGGGGGGCCCGGCCTGGGACACCTGGTCGGCGGCCGCCCGTGGTGGCAGCACCAGCACCGCGACGGCCACAACTCCCGCGACGCTCAACATGATGAAGCGACTGCTCATCTCACGTCTCCCTGATGCACACCACACCAGCCAGCGCTTCGCGATCGGTCCTCCGGGACGCAGACGACCCTAAGAATAGACCAAACCAGGCGGAAGACGCCGCTTCTTTCTGTCCCGTTCGAGCCGAACGCCGCACGTCTCTGGTCCCGGGCACCAGCCTCAGACCGTTACGACACCACGTCCGGCTTGGTGCGAACGGCAGCGTGAAAAACACGTCCCCGACCGCAGACGGCATTCCGGCTAGACATCTCCTAAGGCCTGAGTCGTGACAGATGAAGCAAGTTTCTGATCGTTCGCCTTAGGATCTGTCTTAGGCGCGGGCGCCACGGCGCCCGCACATCTAGCAGCGAAGATCCGCCGATCCACTCGTCGGTTTGAGGCGGAGCTTCACTGCTCGTCATGCAACGCGACCGCGAGCCGCGCGGCCAGCCTCGCGTTGTTGACCAGGAGGGCCCGATTTGAGAAGACGCTCGCGCCGTCTGTCAATGCGCGGAGTCTTTCCAGCAGGAACGGGGTCACGTCGCGCCCGCGGATGCCCTGTCGCGTCGCGTCCGCCAGGGCACGCTCAATCGCCGGCTGCCACACCACTCGAGGCAGCTCGTGCTCAGGGCCGACCGGATTGGCCACGATGACGCCCGTCCCTGTATTCAACGCGACGTGCGCGCGCAACGCCTCCGCCAGCAAACCGATTTCGTCGAAGCGCCGATCGACGGGCAGCCCGCTGTCGCGGGAATAAAAAGCCGGGAACTCGTCCGTCCCGAACCCGAACACGGGGACGCCGAGCGTCTCGAGCAGTTCGATCGTGCGCGGCAGGTCAAGCACCGCCTTCGCGCCGGCACAGACGACGGCGACCGGAAACCGCGCGAGAGCCGTCAAGTCGGCTGATATGTCCCCGGTTTCGGTCGCGTTCCGATGGACACCCCCGATTCCGCCGGTGGCGAACACGCGGATGCCGGCGCGCCGGGCCACCAGCAACGTTGCCGCCACAGTCGTCGATCCCCAGGATCCAGGTACAAGGTGCGCAGCCAGATTGCTCAGATTCAGTTTGGCGGCGCGGCCGCGCGTGGCCAGCCGCTCGAGCTCCGAGCGATCGAGGCCCACGCGGATCAGGCCGTCGACAATGCCGATTGTCGCTGGCTGTGCTCCCCCTGCCGTAACCGCCGCTTCGAGCTCCGCCGCGATCGTGAGGCCTTCCGGATGCGGGAAGCCGTGCGTCACCAGCGTCGTTTCCAGCGCAACGACGGGCCGCCGCGCCATGAGTGCCTCAGCGACTGGCGGCGCGATATTGAAGTCAGCCGGATCCCTCATAACGTGCGGGGTGTTCCATTAATGTTATCCAGTCTGCCTCTCTCCGTCGTTCACCGGGTCCCATCCGCCGTTCGCCGAATCGGGCGGGACGGACCGCAGGCTTCTCCGTATCCTCCTGTCAGAGACGACAGCATGAACGCGCGCGCCTTGGTGGGTGTCGCCGGAGCGGCGCTGGCCCTCTCGGCAGGGCTGACGGCCGCGGGCTTGATCTGGATGACCGCAACCGATCCACTTCGCGTGATCACGCTCGGGAACCGCATGCTCGCTCTCCTCTGGTAGAAGGAGCACGGAATGCACGGACGGCACCGCTACGAGGGACCGGATGGCGCGGCGCGCTTTGCGCGCCGGATCCGCCACCGTCGTCAGGGCGGGCCGCCGGTGTTGGTCGGAGTGCTGCTTGTGTTCCTCGGGGTGCTGTTCCTGCTCGACAATCTCAATCTGATCGAGGCGCGGGGCCTCATCCGGACGTACTGGCCGCTCGGGTTCGCGGCCTGGGGGTCCGCCCGCATGCTGTTCGGCCGCGGTGGCGAGCGGTTCGTCGGCGGCGTCGTCGCCGCCGCGGCTGGCATTCTCCTCGGCAACCAGCTGCTCGGATGGAGCATCAATATATGGCAGCTGTTCTGGCCACTGGTGCTGATCGTGCTCGGACTCCACTTTCTGTTTCACGGCCGGCGCAGCGTTCCTCGCCCGGCTGCCGCTGCAACGCCGTCGTCCGGCGCGCCTGACCCTGATGCCGGGTCCGTCGACAACGAACCGGAGAGCGTCGCCGACTCGTCGGCGACGATCAGAGAGTTCGCGGTCATGGCGAGCGTCGAGCGGAGAAACATCTCGCAGACATTCCGCGGCGGCCAGGTGACCGCCTTCATGGGAAGCGCTGAGATCGACCTGCGTGACTGCCAGATGGCATCGGGTGACGTGCACGTCGACGTGTTCGTCATGATGGGCGAGGTGGTCTTCAGGATTCCACGACACTGGGTGGTGGATTCACGCATCTCGGTGGTGCTGGCGAACTTCGAGGAGAAGTCCGAGCCGCCAATCGATGCCTCCTCCAGGCGGCTCGTCATACAGGGGTCGGCCTTCATGGGCAACGTCGAAATCAGGAACTGAGCCGTGATGCACCCGATCCTCGGCGACTCGCGGCGTCGCAGAGTATTCGCGGTGACGTGGCCGGTCGTGGGAGCGGCGCTGGGAGTGCTGCCGCTCTGGTGGGCAGGCGGCCGATTGCGCGACTGGTGGGCGGTCGCACTCTGGGGCGAAGCGCTGGCGCTCCCGATGTTGGCCTCGTTCTACGTGTGCAAGTCGGCGCCGATCGGGACCTCTGGCGCGGCGCGGGTGTTCGCCACGGTGGGCGTGGCGGCCCTCGTGACGGCCGGCCTCTGGCTCGAAGCTGGCCGGCTGTGGTTGTGGCTGGTTTCAGTCGCGGCCCCGTCGCCCGACGCGGCGTTCGACCGAATGACAGTGCCGGCAGCTGCCGGCGCCGCTCTCGTGTTCGTGGCCATGAGCGCCATTCATTACGCCCTTGCCGCCGCCGACGAACGACAGCTGGCAGTCGAGCGGGCGCTCGAGGCCGAGATCGCGGCCCGGGAGGCAGAGCTCCGGGCGCTCCGGGCTCAGGTCGATCCGCATTTCCTCTTCAACTGCTTGCACTCGATCAGCGCGCTGATCACGAGCGATCCGGCGGCGGCCCGGTCGATGTGCGTGGAGCTGGCGGATTTCTTCCGCGAGAGTCTTCGCGTCGGCGCGAAGCCACGCATCTCTCTCGCCACGGAGGCGGCACTCATCCGCAGATATCTGGATATCGAGCAACTGCGGTTCGGCGATCGGCTGAACGCGAGCGTCGAGGTCGCGTCCGACGCGGAGCAAGGGCTCGTGCCGCCGCTGCTGCTCCAGCCGCTGGCGGAGAATGCCGTCCGCCATGGTATCGCGACGCTCGTCCAGGGCGGGGACGTCACGATCGCGATCACGCGCCGCGGAGACCGCATCGAGGTGAACGTGGAAAATGCCTACGACGCGGACGGCCAGCGAAGCGGTACCGGAGTCGGCCTGGCGAACGTACGGGCGCGGCTCGACGCCAGCTACCATGGGCGGGCCAGTCTGAAAGTCCAGTCCTCGGAGTCCCGCTTTCGCGCCGTCATCTCGCTTCCGGTCGAGGAATCCGTGTGACCACCCTTCGCGTCGCCATTGTGGACGACGAGATGCCGGCGCGCCAGGTGCTCCGGGAGTACCTGGACCTCGAACCGGGCGTCGAGATCGTCGCTGAATGCGCAAACGGCTTCGAGGCCGTCAAGGCCGTTGCCGAGAAGACTCCCGATCTGTTGCTCCTCGACGTGCAGATGCCCAAGCTGGACGGATTCGAGGTGCTCGAGCTCGTCGGTCGTGACACCGCGGTGATCTTCACGACGGCATATGACGAGTACGCGCTGCGCGCGTTCGACGTCCACGCGATTGACTATCTGCTGAAGCCGTTCAGCCGCGAGCGCCTTCAGGAAGCACTGGGACGCGCCCGTACGCGATTGTCTCGTGGACTGGCGGCGAAGGCGACGCCCACAGCTGTCGCCGTCACCGCCCGGCCGCCGGGCGCCTGGCTGTCCCGGATCGTCATCCGGGACGGGGCCGAGGTTCACGTGGTGCCGATCGACAAAGTCGATTACGTCGAGGCCCAGGACGACTATATCGCCGTGCGGGTCGCCGAACGCGCGTTGCTCAAGGAGCAGACGCTGAGCGACCTCGAGCGGCAACTGGATCCGCGACGGTTCGTGCGGATCCACCGGTCGTTTCTGCTCAATCTCGACCGGCTGGTGCGGCTGGAGCCGACGGGCAAGGACGGGCGAATGGCGGTTCTTCGCGGCGGCCAGCGGCTGCCGGTAAGCCGGACCGGCTACGCGCGTCTTCAGGAGTTGCTGTAGGCCTTTTCTGCGAACGGGCGTCACGAGCGGGTAAGACTCAATATCTGATCATGCTGCCCAGGAAATGGAGCTTCGCGGCTGGCCGTCGATTTCGCCGGGGATGCTCGATAATCAGGCGCCGGGCGGGCGTGGTATTGTTCGCGCGTCAGAGTATCGACGTGACTCAGGCCGCTGACTCGCCGTCGCACGTCACCCGGTTGTTGAAAGAGTGGAGCGCAGGCCGGCGCGACGCGCTCGACCTTCTCGTGCCTGCGGTGTACGGCGAACTGCGCCGGCTCGCGCGTGCCCACATCGCCAAGGAGCAGCCCGGCCGCTCGCTCCAGGCCACGGCGCTCGTGAACGAAGCCTTCCTCCGGCTCGTCCAGCAGCACCAGGTCGATTGGCAGAACCGGGCTCACTTCTTCAGCATCGCGGCGCACTGCATGCGGCGCATCCTGGTCGACCGCGCTCGCCGGCACAAGGCGATCAAGCGTGCCCACCACGCCACCATCGTCGATGTCGAGCTGCTGCCGGCTGGCGGGAGCACGCACTCGGACACGCTCCTTGCGATATCCGAAGCCCTCGAACGGCTTGCCGTGCTCGACGCGCGCCAGGCGGAGATCTTCGAGCTGCGCTATTTCGGCGGCCTGACGGTCAAGGAGATCTCTCACGTGACTGGTGTTTCAACGACAACCGTGAAGAGAGACCTGCAAGCCGCCCTCATCTGGATGAAGACGACGCTCGGCCACGCCTGATCCGTAACCGTGGTGCGATCAAGCATGCAGGCCTTCGGCGGCACCGCGCGGTTCGAACTGCGCCGCCGCCTCGGTCGCGGCGGCTTCGGCATCGTGTACGAAGCCTTCGATCGCGAGCGAGCGATGCTGCTCGCCCTGAAGCTTCTGCACGTCGACGATCCCGCAGCGCTCTACCGGTTCAAGCGCGAGTTCCGGACGATCGCCGATCTCGCGCACCCCAACGTCGTCGCACTCCACGAGCTGTTCACCGAGGGCGATCACTGGTTCTTCACGATGGAACGGGTCACGGGTCGGCCCTTCGCAGACTGCATCCGGGGAGTCCCTGCCGGGGAAGCAGCGGCCGAACCGACCTCCGGCGACGTCAGCGGACGTTCGTCCGTGTGGACCCAGGTGTCACGTATCTACCACCAGGCGCTGGGGCGTTCTGACGACGAGCGGATGGCGTTCGTCAAGGAGGCATGCGCCGGAGACGAGGTGCTGAGGTGGGAGGTGCAGTCGCTCCTCGGTCAGCCGGAAGGGTCCGACGCTCTGCTCGAACGCCTGGCGGTCGCCGTCGTGGACGACATCATCGAAGACGTGAATGCATCCGGGCGGATCGGGCAGGAAGCCAGTCAGGTTCCGTCGCATGGCTTCGCGGGCACCGGGTCGGACGAGTTTCCCGAACCGCCGGGGCCCACCATGGAACCACCGACGGTCGTCGAGAGCCGGCTGCGGGTCGCGCTCGGGCAACTCGTGGACGCGCTGGCCGCAATCCACCGCGTGGGGATCGTGCACCGCGATCTCAAGCCGTCGAACGTGCTCGTCACCGACCAGGGCCGCGTCGTCGTACTCGATTTCGGCATGGCCGTCGACCTGGTGGCAGCGGCGAAGGGACCCTCTGCCGGCGGGGGCACACCTGCTTACATGGCGCCGGAACAGGCGCTTGGAGCCAGCGTCTCCGCAGCGTCGGACTGGTACAGCGTGGGAGTCATGCTGTACGAGGCGCTGACAGGACGGCTCCCGTTCGCTGGCACGCCGCTGGAAATCTTGTACGCCAAGCAGGGACCGCCGCCACGACCACCCGACGGGGTCATGGCGCCGGAACTCATGGCGCTGAGCCTCTCGCTGCTGGATCCCGACCCGACGCGACGTCCCGGTCTTTCCGAGGTGATGCGCTGCATCAAACATCACCCGATCGCCGTGTCTGGCGCGATCACTCCCGCGGCGCACGGGACCGCGACGTCCGGTGCGGAGACGGCGCCGCCTCTCATCGGTCGTGACCGGCATCTTCAGGCGCTCGCAGCAGCATTCGACGCAACCAGCGCAGGGCAGCTGGTCGCCGTGTTCATGTCCGGTCCCTCGGGTGTCGGCAAGTCGGCATTGCTTCGCCAGTTCCTGGAGGACCTCCGTCGCCGCCCGGCGCCGCCAATCATCTGCGCCGGCCGTTGTCACGACCGGGAGTCCCTTCCGTACAAGGCCGTCGATGGCGTGATCGACGACCTGGCCCGGTTCCTGCGGCGACTCCCCACGGTGGAAGCGGCGCGCCTGCTGCCGCGCGATACAGCGCTCCTCGCACGGCTCTTTCCGGTGTTGCTGCGCGTTCCCGAGGTGGAGCGTGCGCAGGCGCGAACCCCTGTGCCGCATGACGCCATCGAGGTTCGTCGTCGTGCGACCACCGCGCTGCGCAACCTGCTCGCCGCGATCGCCGATCGCGCTCCCCTCGTGCTGGCCGTGGACGACCTCCAGTGGGGCGATCTGGACAGCGCATTGCTCTTCCAGGAGATCATGCGCCCTCCCGATCCGCCGGCGCTGCTGCTGCTGACCGCATACCGTTCGCAGGACGCCGACGTGCCCTGGATACGCACGCTCCGCGATTCGCTGATGAGCGATGCCGTGCGGGGGGATGTGCGGACCCTCCAGGTTCACGAGCTGACATTGGAGGAGGCCGAAGCGCTCGCACGGCGAGAGCTGGCCGCGCGTCCGGACCTTCCGCCCGATTGCGCCGCTGGCATCGCGCGCGAATCGCGTGGCAACTCGTTTTTCGTGCACCAGCTGGTACAGCACACCTTGACCGTCGGCGGACCGGCCCGGCTCGACACCGTGGTTCGCGAGCGAATGAATTCACTGGACGTGGAAGCGCAACGGTTGCTCACGGCCGTCGCGCTGAGCGCGCAGCCGCTGACGGCCGTGGTGGCAGCCGCTGCCGCCGGCGTCGAGCACGATGTCCATGCCTCGCTTCACACGCTTCGCGCACGACGCCTCGTGCGATTCCGCGGCACGGCCCCCGCGCACGAGATCGAGACCTATCACGACCGGATCCACGAAGCGATCGCCGGAGCGCTCGACACGGCCGCGCGACGCGGCTGGCACGCCCGGCTGGCCGCCGCCTGGGAAGGATCAGGCGGGGCGCGACCGGAAACCTTGTTCACGCATTGGTACAACGCCGGGAACATCCCGCGGACCGTGCATTACGGAGCGGTCGCCGGAGAGGCCGCCGAGCAGGCGCTCGCATTTGAACGTGCCGCGGACTACTACCGCGTGCTGCTCGACGTCGATCAGTCCGACCGGCGCTGGACGTGGCGCGTGCGGCTGGGCGACGCGATGGCGCAGGCGGGACGAGGGCACGAAGCCGCGTCGGCGTATCTCGCCGCTCTGGATGCGGCCGATCCCGGCCTGCAGCTCGATCTCGAGCGGCGCGCGGCCGAACAGCTGATTCGCTCCGGTTATATGAAGCAGGCACGAACAGTCGTTGCATCCCTGCTGACGAAAATCGGGATCCGACCGCCGCGGACGGAGGCGGGCGCCCTCGCCGGGCTGCTCGCACGGCGGCTCCTGCTCGATATCCGCGGCACCGGCTATTCCGAGAGAGCGGAAGACGAGATCGCACGTGACGACCTGCAGCGCATCGACGCGTTGTGGTCCATCGGCGCCCCGCTGAGCCTTGTCGAGCTCATTCGCGGCAACAACCTCAACGCACGCGGTCTGTGGCTGGCACTGCGGGCGGGCGAGCCGAAGCGTCTCGTGAGGGCGCTCACGACTCTTGCCTGTTCATCGGCCCTCACGGGAGCGCGTGCCGACGCGCGGACGACCCGATTGCTCAACGAGGCGCAACAACTCGCCGAACGGATCGCCGACCGCACGTCGACGGCCCGGGTCGTGCTGGCGCAGGGGATCTGTCACAAGGTCAACGGCCGCTGGTTCCTGGCGCGCGAATGTCTCGAGCGCGCGCTCGCGCAGCTCACCCCGTGTCCCGGCGTCCGCTGGGAAATGGAGACCGGGCGAACCCTGCTGCACGACACGTTGTTCTGGACCGGAGACTGGTCCGATCTGTTCAAACAGCTGCCGGCACGCGGGCAGGAGGCGGAGGAACGCGGGGACCTGTACGGCGCCACGCATGTTGCCGTGCGGCTGGCTCCTCTCGCGCACCTTGCCGCCGATCAACCGGATCGCGCCCGCGTCGACGTCGCCGCCGGCATGGCGCGCTGGCCGTCGCGGCGCTTCGACCTGCAGCATCGGCAACAGATCTGTTCCCTCCTCGAAGCCGACCTCTACGAGCGCCGTGCCGCGGACGCCTGGCGCCGCCTGTCGGACGCCTGGCCGCGGCTGCGCTGGATGCTGCTGCTGTTTCAGAACGCCCGCATCGAAATGCTGTTCTACCGCGCACGGGTCGCGCTGGCCCTGGTCGCCGCGGGAGAGGTCGCGTATCTCGCCAGGGCCGCGCGCGACGCCGCCCGCCTCGAACGGGAAGGCGCCGCCTGGGCGAACGCGCTCGCTCGCCTCGTCCGCGCCAGCCTCTCTGCTGCGCGCGGACCCGGCGACCAGGCGCTGCTGGAGCTCGAAGCCGCGGAACGGGCGCTGCGCGACAGCGCGATGGCGCACTACGCCGCTGCGGCTCAGTACCGGCGCGGCGCGCTGCTGGGAGGCGACCAGGGCCGCCCGCTGCAGCAGAGCGCGCTGGCATGGTTCGCCGGGCAGAACGTCGTGAATGCGCCGCGACTCGCCGACATGCTCACGCCCGGCGCGTGGTCGACGTCAAAGCAGGAATAGATCAGTTCATCGCGTCGAGCTCCCCCAGCACACCAGGGAACACGTCTCGTGCTGCATCGCGGCCGATGAAGCAGTCCAGGTGCGCGTACCCCGGAAACACCAGTCGCGTGCACGCGCCGGCGCCGTGGTGCTCACGGATCCACCGCAGCGTCTCTTCCGAGCCCTTCGACGGGAAGAGCTTGTTCTCGCTGCCGTGCATGAGGACCACATGCGTCTTCAGCCGCCCGATATTCGGCAGATAGACGTCGCGTCCGGCTGCATCGACTATCCGGCGATGGCGGATGAACTGGCTGATCTGCCCGAACGCCGTCAAATTGCCGTACCCGAAGATCCAGTCGAGGGCGTCCCTCGTGTCCCGATTGAGCTGCGACGGCTTCATGACCGGGCCGTAGATCGCATAGATGCGGCGGCAGACCGGACCCAGTGTCTGCCACTCGAGCGGCATCGGATGCAGGCGCAACACCTCGTCGATCAGCCTGCCGAGGCGGTCCCGGCCGGCGTGCGTGTTGACTTCGTCCGCGCCGATCGAACGCAGGATCCGGTCGCCATGCAGTTTGGCCTTCAGTCTCGAGATGTGTGAGGTCTCGATGAACGGCATCACCTGTGAACCGACGAACTGCCGGACGCCCGTCATCTGCCCGGACAGCAACGCCATGAAGCCGGTGGCCGATCCCAGGCAGTGGCCCAGTGCCTGAACCGATCCGGCCCCGGTCTCCTGCCGGACATAGCTCACCGCGGCGGGCCAGTCGTGCACCGCCACATCGTCCAGCGTGAACTGCGTCCGTGAGGCGGGCAGATCGGGGCTGGCGCGGTAGTCGAACAGCCACACGTCGTACTCATGCCGCGTGAAGAACTCCACCCAGCTCGTCTCGATGCCGTCCCACGAGAACACCTGACTCGTGTTGCTGAAGCCTGGCGCGCAGACGAGTGGCCCCCTGGCGCCTCCGTTGTACCGAACCAGCCTCAGCCCGACCCCGTCGCCGGCGGCGAAGAAGCGCACCTCCGGCAGCGGGGCTGCGAGCGTCCGCTTCTGCCGCACGACTGCACGGTCGCCCGGAGCCGGCCTGCTCGAGAGCGCACCACCGAAGTGCTCCCACAGCCGCCCGGCGAACAGGTGGCCAAACGCGCCGAGCGCCCTCGCCCGGCTGATCGGATCCGGCGAATTCCGAACCGTCATCGTCGTGAGCTGGCGTGCGAAGTCGAGCGGTGCGATGCGCAGGATGCCCCGCCCCAGCACCGGCGCACCGGCGTCTGGGCCGTTGTGAACGGTGACGTACAACGTGGTGGTCGCCCGCCAGGTGTCGAAGAGCCATGCGTCCCGAATGAGCTTGAATCCATCCAGGTACAGAGTGCGGCCGTCAGTGGCGTGCAGCCGCACCCGGTAGCGCATGCGATGCGCGTGGATCTCGCCGGCATCCTCGACAAACAGGTTGAACTGACCCTGCAGGACGGTCATGGGCCCGGGTGACAGCTCGGGTGCACGCACGGTCCCGAACAGAGTGGCCGGGTGCTCCGGATTCCGCAGCATCGACTCGAGATCGCCGGTCGCGACCGTCAGCACGAATTCCAGCCGCGATCCGTCGCGCTCGCCCTGCTCCGCCGCTTTCCCGTAATCGCCCGTCACCGCGGTGGAAAAGAATCCGGCCATGCGTTCCGTGAACTCGAGAGCGGGCACGCTCGCGCGCGGCTGGCGGGTGCCGGGCGAAGACGGAAGGCGGTAGTCGATGTTCCAGCCACGATCGCGGGCCAGGAGCGAGCAATTCCGCTCGGCCATCGCCGTGATGGTCAGCAGCGGATTGACGCCGAGCGATCGCGGCATCACCGCCCCATCCATCACGTACAAGCCGTCGTGCACCGCATCGCCGCTTTCGTGCGTGTACACCTGCCCTTTGTGATTGACCACCCCGCGCGTCGCATCGTCTCCCATCGGGCACCCCCCGAGCGGGTGCACGGTGATGAGCTTCTGCCCGAGCACCGGGCTCCACAGCGGGTTCCTGACGAAGATGCCGCCGAGTGCGGCTGTCGCCGCGTTGAGCTGGGCGTTGTCGCGTTCGATGACCGCCCGCGTGCCCACGTCCGGCCAGTCGACGCGCAGGCGATCATCTTCGAGGCAGAGGCGTCCATCGCTGCCGTCGTGGCTCATGACGAGAAAGGTCTGCACGTGGGCGAGGGCTCCCTCGCCAGCTCCGCCAAACACGCTCTGGGTCTCCAGCCACTTGCGCTTCGCGAGCTCGACGACATCGGTGTCCCGGGTGGCCACACCAATGTCACCCGCCGCGGCAAACGGCAACGCCAGGTACGGGGCCATCGCGCCGGGCAGGCTGCCTTCCTCGACGATCAGGCCCTCCTCCAGATCGGGTGTGTTCCGCAGGTCGATCGCGCTGGTAATACAGGGACCAACAGGCTGTGGCTCGCCGGAACGTCGCGGCCCGGTGCTGACGCCGTCGATGCGATCGCGGCTGTCGTACGCAAACCCCAGCACATCGCCGTTGCCGCTGAAGCGCTCGCCGAGCCGGGGCGAGATGGAGAGGCCGCGTGCCCGCGAGCGCAACAGGATCTCGGTCGATCCCAGGGTGCCGCCCGCCAGCACGACGACATCGGCAGTGATCGACAACATCGTGTCACCGAATCGCTGTCGTCCCGCCTCCATCGTGCTGAAGTGAACGGCCCACCGCTCACCCTGGCGTGCGACGTATCGCACGAGGGTCTCTGTGAAGATCTGCGCGCCATGGTTCCACGCGTCCGGCACGTAGTTCATCAACGTCGTGTTCTTGGCCGACTCGTTGCACCCCGTCACGCAGTCGCCGCACAGCGTGCAGCGCCGCTGCTCGACGCCGACATGATTGACCCCGTCCTCGAAGGTCACGTTGATCGGCAGGCGAGAGAATGGCTGCCCCATGGCGTGCGCGGCGCGCTCGTGCGCCACGAGCTTGTTGAGCGCCGGCCAGTCCTCCGGGTAGGCCGTGGGTCGAAGCATCTGTCGCGCATGCCCGAGCGCGTCCGCGAACGCGGTGTCGCGATCGTCGCGGACGGCGGCAGGCCAGAGCGGGTCGTCGAATACCCGCGGATCGGGCGGCAGGGACACGTTCGCGTTGATCAGCGACGTGCCGCCCAGGCCGCATCCCACCAGCACGTTGAGGTCGGGGTTCACGCGGAAGTCGAACAGCGCCGTCGGCGGCCCCATGTGCCCGCTCCCGCTGTCGACCTGGATGTCGCCCTTCGCCTGCAGCAACGAGTCCGGAAACTCGCCGGGGTGGCGCTCGCGACCGCGTTCGAGCAGGCACACGGATCGGCCGGCGCGGGCGAGCCGGGACGCGGCCACGCCGCCCCCGTATCCGGAACCGACAACCACGACGTCGTAGTGTTCGCTGAGCGAGTGGAGGGGACTGGAGAGCGTGTGCATGGTGTCTCCTGTGATAAGAAAGAGTGCCACTGATCGGTGCCGTCAGCGGCCGCGGAGCCGGACCGATGCTGGCCCATTGCTCTGGCATGGCCACGCTCTCACTCCTTCTTGCCGGACGTTGGGAGGGGCACATTCTACGCCCGCCCCAACGGCGCGGAACCGACGGAAACTGGTGTGATTTCACAGGCAGACGAGGACGGAGCCACACGCTCGCGACCTTGTTCGCCGAGTGTGAAATCCGAGTCCTGCGGATCTTGCAGCCGCCGGGTGCTTGCTATAGCCTGCGCAGGCCTCCAACCAGTCACACACGCGGACATCATGCCGGCTGAGAGAACGTTCTTCGTGATTTCGGACCAGCACCTCGGGGGCTCTCCGGCGGTCGACGGCCGGGTCGGCTTCGAGATGTGCCCGAAGCCAAATCGGGAACACCTCGCCCACTTCATCGACTACGTTCGTGACCAGCACGGCCGGGGCCGGCCCGCGCACCTGATTATTGCGGGGGATCTCGTCGACTTCCTTGCCGAGCGCACGTTCGCGTCGTTCACGGCCTCCGACGACGAGGCCCGCAGGAAGCTCGAGGCGATCATGTGTCGGACCGAGGAGGTCTGGAACAGCCTGGAAAATCTGGCCCGCTCCGGGGTGAGGCTGACGATCCTGCTCGGCAACCACGACATCGAGATGTCGCTGCCGGGCCCTCGTCGTGTGCTGCTCGACAGGCTCGGCCCGGGACGAGTCGAGTTCATCTACGACAACCAGGCGTTTCGCGACGGGCCCGTGCTGATCGAACACGGCAACCGGTACGACCCGTGGAACGTGGTCTCGCATCACGCGTTGCGCAGGATCCGGTCGGTGGCGTCCCGCGGCGAAGATCCTGTCGCGTTCGCCGGTCCCCCCGGCAGCCAGCTCGTGGCGCGGGTCATCAATGCCATCAAGGAGACATATTCCTTCGTCGACCTGCTGAAACCGGAGGAGGCTGGCGTACTGCCGCTGCTTGCCGTGCTGCATCCTGCGTCGCTTGACGACATTCGCGCGACGTACCAGGCCCGGAAGCAGATGAAGGAAATCGCATTCGACAAGAACGGGAGGCCGGTCGACCCTGCGAACATCGCGGCGAAAGAGAACAGTCTGGACAGAGCGGATCGCGAGATGGTCGACCTGGCCGTGGAGCTCGCGACGGGCGCGGACCCCTCGAATATCGCCTCGGTCGACGAAATACGGGACTACGTCGAGCTGTGGCAGCTCGCACGCGAACGCGACGAGCAACGGCAACTCGAGAGGCTGTACCGGGCCATGCGCGCGCGGGCGACACACACGTGGAGCACGCTGGATGTCAGGACGGAGGTCGATACGTATCTTCGTCCCGCCACGGCGGCCGTCGCGCGACCGGGAGGCATCACCACGGTCGTCATGGGACATACACATCTGGCCAAGCGTGTTCCCATCGGGAATGCCGTGTATCTGAACGCCGGGACGTGGGCGGACCTGATGCGTGTGCCCGAAGGCGTGTTGCGCGGGGACGAGGCGCTGGCGAAGGCACAGCTGCGCACGTTCAGCGATGACCTGCGGAGAAACGATCTGACCGCGT
>DATDHP010000282.1:0-8500 GCA_036521515.1 Vicinamibacterales bacterium | reverse complement strand
CAGCAGGTGCGCGACTACGCGGCGGCGCACGACCTGACGAGCGTGGAGGCGTTGCGCGAGGGCATGCAGGAGAAATCCGCCGAGTTCCGCAAGGCGGGGGAGATCTACGTCAAGCAGTAACCGTCGTTCCTGCTTCTCCGTTCTTGGTTCCCGGTTCGTGTTCAGGGTCGGGGTTCGTACAAAGTTCTCGTCTGGGGAAGCAATGAAACAGAGACGGTCGTCTGGGGAAGCAGCGAACCGGGATACACTGGGGACACGGTGGCATGGGGCTCGGCCTGTGCTGCATCCGCGTGCGAGGTTGTCTGGAATGTGAACGAGCCCGCCGTCACCGAGCCCGTCGCGCCCGAGTCCGTGCAGCACGAGCCATAACCAGATGTACACCTGGCTTTCGTTTCATGCTCTTGGACGGGTGCGTAGCGTGACGCGGCGAGACGAGGCCGCTGCGCCGGCGGGGCCGGGGTTGCGCACGCTTCCGCTGGCTGCGCAGCTCTACGTTGCCGTCGTCGTCGCTGCCGGTGCGGCGAGCGTGGTCGCCTTCTTCCCGCAGGCCTATCCGCAGCCGGTGCTGTTCGCGGTGCTCCTGGTGTGCGCGTGCGTCACGTCGAGCTGGAAGGTCAACCTTCCCATCGCGGTCACCAATGGATCAACGCTGTCGGTGTCGTATGCCGCCAACCTGATGTCGCTGCTCCTGCTCGGACCGCAGCATGCTGTGCTCATCGCCGCCGTCGGCGCGTGGACGCAGTGCAACTACAAGGCGAAGCACCACGACCCGCTTCATCGCTCGGTCTTCAGCACGGCTTCGGCGGCGATCACGATGGCGTCGACGGGCCTCGTCTATGGCTGGCTGGGCGGGCCGGTGTCGCCGTCCATGTTCTCGCAGTTGCCGAAGCCGCTGGTCGGGGCAGTGGCGACCTACTTCCTGGTCAATACGAGCCTGGTCGCCGGGGCCATCGCCTTGTCCTCGCGGCGAACGTTTGCGAGTACCTGGGGGCGGGATTTCCTGTGGAGCGGCTCCAGCTTCATGGTGGCGGGGAGCGCAGGGGCGGCCGCGGCCGTCATCGTCGCGCGCGGCGAGCACTGGACGGCGTTGCTGCTCATCGCCCCGATTTACCTGACCTATTGCACCTACCAGCTCTTCGTCGGCCGGCTTGCCGACGAGAAACGGCACAAGGAAGAGATCCAGCGCCTGCTCGAGAGCGAGCAGGCGGCGCGCGCGAGCGCCGAGGAGGCGAACCGCCTCAAGGACCAGTTCCTTGCGGTCGTGTCGCACGAATTGCGCACGCCGCTGAATGCCATTCTCGGATGGGCCGACATGCTCCGTCGCGGCACTCTCCCCACGGCACAGCGCGATCGTGCCTGCAGGACGATCTACGACAGCGCGAAGCGCCAGGCGGAGCTCGTCGAAGATCTGCTAGACGTGGCTCGGATTACGACGGGCAAGCTGAGGCTGGAACGTGCCCTGGTCGACGTGAAGGACGTCGTGCGCGACGCCCTGCAGGTGGTGCAGCCTGGCGCCGACGTAAAAGGGATACGGGTAACACTCGACCTCGATCCGTCCGCTGGCGCCGTCTATGGCGATGCCGCGCGTCTTCAGCAGATCGCATCGAACCTGCTCTCGAACGCCGTGAAGTTCACGCCGCCCGCGGGTGCCGTTCAGGTCCGCCTCACGCGTGCAGGCAACTTCGTGCAGCTCGTTGTGTCGGATACCGGTCAGGGTATTCCGGCGGCGTTCCTTCCGCGGGTGTTCGAGCCGTTCCGGCAGGCCGACGGCTCGACGACGCGCCTGCATTCGGGACTGGGGCTTGGCCTCTCGATTGTGAAGAATCTCGTCGAAGCGCATGGCGGCACGGTCACCGCCGAAAGCGGCGGCGAAGGCCGCGGCGCGACGTTCACCGTACGGCTGCCAGTGCCGGCGGGCGCGACGCGGAATGGTGAAGTCGCTGCCGACGGTGCGTTCTCGCCGGCCGACGCGGCGGAGTGGTCGCTCGAAGGCGTGTCGGTCCTGGTGGTCGATGACGACGACCAGAGCCGCGACGTCGTCGCCGCGCACCTGCAGGGTTGGCAGGCCGCCGTACTGACCGCGTCCTCGGCAGCGAGCGCCTTGGACGTGCTGCAGCGGCAGCACGTCGACGTGCTCCTCGCCGACATCGGGATGCCGGGGGAAGACGGCTACGCGCTGATCCGAAGGATCCGCGCCGCCGACGCTCCAGGGCTGGCGTCGATTCCAGCCGCTGCGCTGACTGCATTCGCACGCGACGAGGATCGGCAACGGGCGCTGCAGGCCGGGTTCCAGCTGCACCTCGCGAAGCCGATCGATGCTCCCGCACTCGTCGCCGCCGTGGCGAATCTTCGAAGCGCAAGGGTCGCGAGCGCGTAGGCCTTCCAGCCTTCACGCAATCCTGCGTTGCCGCAGCACCGCGAGCGCCGCGATCACGACAAAGAAACAGAGCGTAATGCCCGACATCCGCATGAACGCGGCGTAGGCCGCGCGACCCATCAGGTCGAAGATGGCGAGCCCGATCACTGCGAGCGCTGCCAGCGTCACCGGGCGCAACGCTCCGGGTAGTCCATCCCAGTAATTCGCGAGATAGATCACCGCGGCGGTGGAGAGGAGCAGCACGTAGTCCCACCCCTGGGGAGATATCAGTGGAATCAACACCAGCAGCAGCGCCCCTTCGAGGCCTTCCGGGAAGGCCACGTACCGCCCTGCTCTCCACATCCACGCGGCCAGGCCGAGGGCCGCGACGGCGGTGGCCGCCGCCAGTGCGGCCGCCGCGTTTCCCGGGCCGTACCACCTCGAATACATCGCCGGCCAGGAGACGTTGTCGACGTTGAGCAGGTTCGGCGCAGTGGTGTCGACAACTGTCCTGAGCCACTCGCGATGCAGCGCGACGTTGCCGTCAACGCCATAGAGGGCGATCGGCAACACGGCGGCCGCCACCGCCGTTGCCCCGACGCCGAGCATGGCGCGCGGCCCGAACCGGGCAACGAGCCACGGGACGAGCAGCACACCGTACGGCTTGAGCACGATGGCGAGCCCCGCGAGCACGCCCGCGAGTGCCTCCCGCTTCATCCTGAGCGCGAGGATTGCTGCGGTCGCCACTGCGGCGAACAACAGGTTCACCTGGCCCAGCACCAGCTCGTGCGCGTAAAACTTCCCGAGCACGACGATCGCGGCCGCGACGAGCATCCATACAGGCTTGCGCTGCTCCGGCAGCAACCGGAGGCTGAGGCGCAGCAACACGATCAGCGCGATGACCGACGCGGCAAACCAGATCGCCTCGGCGGTCTCACGCGGCACGAGGCCGACCGAAATAACAAGAATGGCGAAAGCGGGAAGGTATTTGAACTGGTAGTGGCCGTCTTCCTGGCGATAGAGCGGCTCGGCCGCCGCCGCGCGCTCCCCCGCTCGCCAAAAGACCTCGAAGTCGGGCATCGTGGGCGACGCCTTGAAGACAAATACCAAGATCGCCAGCGCGGCCATCGCCGCAATGCCCAGTGCTTTCAACTTCCAACTCCGGAGTCCCCGCAGCGCACGCGTGCCGCGTGGGGTGGAGCTCCCAATCTGATCCATGCGTCAACTCCCAGCGCGGGCCGGCTTCAGCCGGCTCCGCGTCGTCGTTGAGAGCCGGGGCATGCGTGAGGAAGTTCGAGTTGGAAGATGTGTTATCGCTCCAGCGGCGGCGTACCGGGCGGCGGCGGGACGATCATGAGGACGCTCGGGAACCGGGCGGGCTGCGCCGCACTCCCTCTGGGGTTCGGGTACCCCGGTGACCCACCCCACGTCCAGTCCTTGACCGTCACCCCTGGTGGAAAGGCCATTGTCTCCTCCCGGAAGCGCCCGATGGCGAACATGTGGGTGGGCGGCTCCACGAAGACCTGGTCGCCACGCTCGCGGAGCTGGGTGCGATAGTACGCGACCAGCTCGACATATGGCGCCGTAGTGGCGTAGATGTAGTACCGCTGCCCGCGGCCCGCGTCGTAGGAGCGAATGAACTGCGCGGTTGGGTGGAGCGGGAAATAAATCGTCGCGGCGTCGGGCGCGCCGGTGTCGGCCGGGGCGGGTCCTGGTTGGGCCGGCGACTTCGGCGCCGGTGCCTGCGGAGGAGCCGTGGCCGGCCGCGGAGGATCCTGCTGCGGTGCACCGGGTCGCGGGAAAGGTTGCGGCGTTTGCCCTAAGACTGACGTCGCTAGCAGTATTACGGCAAAGAGGGCGACAGAGGCACGCGCCATGTGTCCATTATAGAAGCCTGCGCTTCGTTGTCCGCATCAGCCTGAGGTCGAGCTGGTCGCGCTGTCGGAGAACCGACGCCTACCGCCTTGAAGGTGTCGGTCCGCCCCACATCTTCAGATTCGGATTGGGTTACGACCGCCGAGTCTCGACAGTAAGCCTATTGCTGACTGCCACTTGCCCGGTTGCTTTCTCTACACATCCTGGCACTCGCTGGTGGCGTGCATCTTGCCTCTCCACGGGCGTGACTCGAAGCGGTCCGATTGCCGGACCCCGAGTCCTGAGGAGGCGGCGCTCCGTGGACGATTTCGACATTGCGCAAAGCAAGATCGGTGAGTCAGCCCAGCGAGTGGTGGACCGCGCTATCGAAGAGTCGCGTCGACGGGACCACGCGCTGCTCACGAACGAACACATTTTCCTGGCGTTCGCGCAGGTCGAGTGGGACACGTTCTCGCAAGTCATGCGCGACCTCGAGCTGAATCCGCACGAGATTCTGCAAGCGCTCGAGGAGCACCTGCAAGTGCTGCCGACGTTCTCGGGCCGCGAGCTGCGCGTGGCGCCCGCCACGAAGCTGGTATTCAAGCTCGCGTTCCACCAGGCCAGCCGGGCGGGCCGCCAGACGATCGAATCGTCCGACTTGTTCTCGGCGATCTTCGAAGAGAGCCAAGGGGTTCCTGTTTCCATCATCCGACGTCATGGCGTCGAGCCGGAGGTGCTCGTGACGCGAATCGCCACCAGGATGCGGGACAACGAGCTTCGCGAGGAGCGCCTGCGCAAACGTTTCGAGCTGCCGCCGTTCCTCAAACACTTCGCCACCAACCTGAACCTGCTCGCGCGCCAGGACAAGATTGCCCCGGTCTACGGCCGGGACGAGGAGATCCAGCAGGTCCTCGAAGTCCTCTGCCACCGCGAGCGGTCCAATTCCGTGATGTTGATCGGCGAGCCCGGTGTCGGCAAGACGGCCATCGTCGAAGGGCTGGCGCGCCGCATCGAGTTCGAGCCCGACAGCGTGCCGGTGCGCCTGCGTGACTGCCAGGTGATCAACCTGCAGATGAACACGATGGTTGCCGGGACGATGCTGCGCGGCATGTTCGAGGACCGTATTCAGAACGTCATCCGCGAGATCAAGGAACGGCCGAACCTGATCCTGTTCGTCGACGAGGCGCACACCATGGTCGGCGCGGGATCGGCGCTCGGTGCGCCGTCGGACGCAGCCAACGTGTTCAAATCGGTGCTCGCGCGCGGCGAGGTCCGCATGATCGGTGCGACGACGCTGAGCGAGTACAAGGAATACATCCAAGAGGACGAGGCGCTCGCGCGGCGGTTCCGCACGGTCAACGTCGCCGAACCGACGATCGAGGAGACGCGCCGCATCCTCTACAATCTCCGCCCGCGTCTGGAGCGCAACTATTCGGTGCGGCTGCTCGACGAGGCGATTGAGACGGCGCTCGAGATGTCGCCGCGCTACCAGCGCCACCTGCACCTGCCGGACAAGGTGATCGGATGGCTCGACACCGCCGCGGTGCGGGCCGAGATCGACCGCCGCTGGGAAGTCCAGGGCCAGGACGTCTGCGAAGTCATCTCCCACGCGTCGCAGATTCCCAAGGACATGGTTTTCCGTGACGTGGGCGACCGGTTCAAGGACGTCGAGACGCGGCTCGGCAAGCGGGTGATCGGCCAGAAGAAAGCCGTGGAGGCGCTCGCGCACCGGCTCGTGTTGAACAAGGGTCCGCTCAAGGACGGCTTCGACCGCCCCGACGGCGTGCTGTTGTTCCTCGGGCCGACCGGCGTCGGCAAGACGGAGCTGGCGAAGGCGATCGCCGAGTTCCTGTTCGGCGACGACAAGAAGATGATTCGGATCGACATGTCCGAGTACCAGGACGGCGGCGTGTCGGTGGACAAGCTGATCGGCATGCCGCGTGGCATCGTCGGCAGCGAGCGTGGCGGGCTGCTGACGAACCAGCTGAAAGACAACCCGTGCTCCGTGGTGCTGCTCGACGAGATCGAGAAAGCGAACCCGAGCCTGCTGAACCTGTTCCTGCAGGCGTTCGACGAGGGCTGGCTGACCGACGGGCGCGGCAAGCGGGTGTATCTCTCGGATTCGATCGTGATCATGACGTCGAACGCGGGCTCCGAGCACTTCCGCAAGCTGACGAACCCGATGGGGTTCCGCTCCGGTCAGCTGCCGATGGACCAGGTGCAGTCGGAAATCAACCGCGAGCTGGAACGGCGGTTCCCGCCGGAGTTCCGGAACCGCATCGATCAGGTCGTGCTCTTCCAGCCGCTGACCAAGGACGAGGTGCGGGAGATCGCGCTGAAGTACATCGGCGAGGTCGAGGCGACGCTCAAGCGCTGGTCGAAGACGCTGACGATCGAACCCGAAGCGCTCGAGAAGCTGGTGACCGAGGGCTACAGCATGGCGTACGGCGCGCGGTTCCTGAAGCGTGTCATCGACGATCGCATCAAGCTGCCTCTCAGCCAGCACTGGAAGGAAGCGAACGCCTTCCGCGCGACGCTGCAGGACGATCAGATCGTGATCGCAGGCGTCGGGCCACACCTCATCGCGTCGAGCGATCCGGACGCGATTGCCGTATAGCTTCGCAGTAGGTGGGGCCGGCTTTAGCCGGCCCAGCTACGTACGCCCGACCCTTGATGGCTGTCGGGCCGGCTGAAGCCGGCCCCTACGACCGCAGATTCATCTACTTCCATTCAAGCATCTGCTGCTCCGCTTCCGCGGCTGGTTCCTGCTTCGTGGCGCCGTCCTCATCTCGAGTGCGCGCGGCTATCCCGTACTTCGTGCGCAGCAGGCCGATGACCGTCTGCACTTCCTTGCGATACGCGGCGGGCGCGTACTTGCGGGCGTAGAGCTGCGCGTAGCCATCGACGAGCTGCGGGTACTCCTGCGAGAGCCAGCGCATGAAATGATCGCGCGTGCCCCCCTCGAGAAACATGACGTTGCAGCCGACGAAGCGCGCGCCGTGGTCGGCAATCGCTTTGATCGTGCGTTCGAGCATCGCCGGCTTCGAGGTGATTCCGGGGACGATCGGGTTCATCAGCACACCGGCGCGAACGCCGGCGTCGACCAGCTCGCGGACCGCGCGCAGCCGCTGCATGGGGTGGGCGGTGCCGGGCTCGAGCTGACGCCAGGCGTGTTCGTCCACGGTCGGAACGCTGATGTAGACGCTGCAACCGGCGCGGCGTGAGAGATCCGCGAGCACGTCACTGTCACGGACGACCATCGGACCCTTCGTGACGATGCCGGCCGGGTTGCGGAACTCGCAGAGTGCTTCGAGCGCGCGGCGCGTCAGCTTGTAGTGGCCTTCGATCGGCTGGTAACAGTCGGTCGCGGTGCCGACCGCCACATACTCGCCGTGCCAGGAGGGTTTCTGCAGTTCGAGCCGCAGCACCTCGACGAAGTTCGTCTTCACGAAAATGATCGACGCGAACTCATCATCGGCGCCGAGCTCGAACTGCCTCTGGTAGCGGCGCGCGTAGCAGTAGTGACACCCGTGCGTGCACCCCCGGTACGGGTTGAGCGTCCACTCGAAAGGCATGCCCCTGACGCGGTTGAGCGCGGAGCGGCAGCTGACCTCCTGGTAACGGGCGGCGTCAGCCCGTCTGATCGCGTCGGTGAGCGCATCGGCGCCGCCAGCCTTGATCAGGTCGGCGATCTGGCGCGTCGTCGGCTTCCGCTTGCCCAGGTCGAACAGAAGAGGCGCGATCTCCATCTGATTCGTCGTTTGTTCGCCGAGTGTATCACTTCCGGCCGGAGCCGGAGCCACAGGTGAGATGTGGCTTCCGCCTTCAGGCGGAAGGAACGGCCCGCCAATACTCCAGCAGGTCTTCCAGCATCTGCTCGAAGGAGACGCGGGGGGTCCAGCCGGTGGCGTCGCGAAGGCGGGTGGGGTCGCCGACCAGCACCGGGATGTCGTTGGGACGAAGGCGAGCGGGATCGACTTCGACGCGGATCGGGACGCGCGCGCGCGACAGCAGTGTGTCGAGCACCGCACGGGTCGAGTGCGCGACGCCGGACGCGATGTTGTAGAGGGTCCCAGGCGCGCCCTGCTCCATGAGCATCGCGTAGGCGCGGACGGTGTCCCTCACGTCGGTCAGGTCGCGCTCGGCGTCGAGGTTGCCTACTTTGATGACAGGCTCCTGCGCACCGCGCTCGATGAGGGCGATCTGGCGCGCCATGCTGGCGGCCACGAACGAGGGACTCTGCCGAGGCCCGGTGTGGTTGAACACCCGGGCCAGGATGGTCTTGACGCC
>DATDHP010000281.1:0-6386 GCA_036521515.1 Vicinamibacterales bacterium | reverse complement strand
GGCCTACTTCGATCCACGCCGTCAGCCGCCCCGTCAGGTCGCGGACGACGAGCGCCGGCTCGTCGCCCGAGGACACACCTTCGGTCAGCTCGATGCCATCTTGATACTCGAGGCAGTAGGCCAGGATCCGCACCAGCATGTATTCGGCCGACTCCGATGGATGGCGCGCCACGCGCAGCTCGAGCGTTTCGTAGACCCCGCGGTCCATATCGGCGAGGTCGATGGTCAGCGTGTAAATGATTGCAGTCCTGGCCATCATCGGGAGGGCACGGCAGCCGCCACATACCGGAAAAGGGCCGCTCATTGTAGACTGCACGGCAGCCGCAGGGAGGAGACCATGGGCGAACGCTCGGACGACGAACTCCCGGATGAGCTCTCGCATGACGAACCGTCCGATGAGGAGCTCTCGGACTACAAGCTCGAGAAGAGTGACGACGAGTCGGCTCAGTCCGACACCAGCAAGCCGCTCCCCCGCCTCGCGTGGATCGCCCCCGTGATCGTCGCTGCCGGGGTGCTCGCCTATTTCTGGTTCCCCCGGACGCCGGAGGCGCCCGCGCCCACCGCGCCGACGGTGGCCTATCGACCGCTGCCCGCACCGACGAGCGCGCCGGCTGCCATCAATGTGCCGCCGCTCGACGAGAGCGACGATCTCGTCCGCCGTCTCGTCGCTGCGTTGTCCTCGCACCCGCGCGTCGCCGCGTGGCTCGCCGGCGACGACCTGATTCGCAACTTCACGGTCGCCGTGGAGAATATCGCGAACGGCACCGTGCCGACACGCCACCTCCGAGTCCTGCGCCCCACCGGTCCTTTCCGCGTCGTCGCGGACGGCGAGGCGGTGCGCATCGACCCTCGCAGCTACGAGCGGTACAACGGCGTCACGGACGCGGTGAGGTCGGTCGACGCGGCTGGCGCCGCCACGCTGTACTCGACGCTCAAGCCGCGGATCGAGGAGGCGTACCGCGAGCTTGGGCACAACGATGCGTTCGACGCCGCGCTGCAGCGCGCGATCGCGATGCTCGTCCGCACGCCCGTGACCGACGGTAACGTGCCGGTGGTTTACAAGGGGGCGCTGAACATGTTCGCCAACCCCCGCCTGGAGGAGCTGACCGCCCCACAGAAGCAGCTCCTTCGGATGGGGCCGCGCAACGCCCGTCTCATCCAGGACAAATTGAGGGAGATCGCCGCGGCAATCGGGATTGCCGTCTGACGCTGAGCCAACTCCCAGCTCCCAACTTTGCAAACGTCACCGGTCGGGCCGGCTGAAGCCGGCCCCTACGACTTCAGATTTCATGTACGTAGGGGCCGGCTTCAGCCGGCCCGCGGGAGTTGGGAGTTGGAGGCCCTTGGAAGTTGGAAGTGGATTACTGGAGGCCTTCGGGGCCTACGACCTGTATGGTGGCGGTGCGCCTGACGCGCGTGCCGTCATTGCGTGTCAGCACGGCGGTCACCTCGTAATCGCCGGCAGCCAGGCGCTTGATCGGAAACTGGTGCCGTATCGCGGCGCGCTCGCCCTCGAGGTTGATAAGGTGTGCACCGCCGCCACCCTCGGCCGAAAACCACTCGAGCTCGATGCTTCGGCTCCTGGCGTCCGGCTCGACCCGCAGGCGGATCCACGCGTCGGACTGGGCCGACGTAATCCGCGGATAAACATCGAGTTGGAGGGGTTCGGCTTGCTCGCGCGGGCGGGACGCGGGCGCCACGGCCGGGGTCGCCGCCACGTTGCTGGCAAATGCCAGGTGCGTGTCCCGGGCCGCCGTCGCACAGGACGTGCTCGCCATCGCACCCAGAACGACCACCAGGACATACCGCGTCATCGCCGTTCTCCTCCCTCTTCAATCAGGTAAACGCGAGAAAGAGGGGGATCGAACAGCCCGACGGCAAGACACCGGGCACCGGCGCGGAACCCGGCGAGAGCGAACCGGAGCGGTGAGGCGGGAGCTACTTCACACGCACGGGACGCGGGTCAACCCACCCGTCGTTCATGAACCGGCCGAACCCACGGCCGTTTACCCAGCCGTCATTGATGAAACGCCCGAATCCCGGCACAGGCTGCGTCGAGACGCCGGGCGCGACCGGCACGACGAACAGGGGATAGGGAACCATCAAATACGGCACGACGGGGACGAAGGCGGGAGCTCCATATGAAGGCGACGCGGACGAAACAGGGGCGCTCGGGGGATCCGTCCCGACGATGAGCGGTGGGGGGACTTCCTCTACGAACTCGCGCGCCGTGCCAAGCATCTTCACAATCACGCTGTTCGGAACGCCAGCTTTCCTGAGCAGCACGATTTCTTCGGTATTCAATGTGAAGATCGTCCGGTCGGCATCAATCACCGCAACGAGGATGTCTGCGCTGACGCCAGCCTTTGACAGGGCGATGATGTCGTCGAGGGTGACGGCGCGCGCGGCGCCTGGGACTGAAAGGACGATAAGCACAGCCAGCGCGACGCGACGAACAAGCGAACCCATCGGTGCCTCCCCGGATATCCCCAAGTATACGATCTTCAGGCGAAGATTACGCGATCGCGGGGATGGCCGGCCGGGGGCTGCGACCGCCACCAGCCCGCCGCGTCCTCCTCGGTCCACTGGCCTGCGGCCTTGCAACCGCCAAACGCGCGATCCAGGTGGCGAACGTCGACAGGGCGCTCCGAGGGAATTTTTGCCAGGCATCGCAGGATGATCTCCTCGAGATCCGGAGGGATCTCGGGTCGCAGCAAGCCGGGCGCACGCGGCGTGTCCTGGATGTGCGCCATGAGCACGCGCATCGGAGTCTCGCGCACGAACGGTGGCTGCCCGGTCACCAGGTAGTACGCCACGGCGCCGAGGCTGTAGATGTCGCTGCGCGCGTCGAGCTCGCCCTCGCCGCTGACCTGCTCCGGAGACATGTAGGCAGGCGTTCCCGCCAGCACGCCGGGCGTCGTCACCAGCGCTTCGCCGCGGCGCGGTCCCGTGTGACGCACGAGGCCGAAGTCGAGCAGCTTGGCGACGTCGGGCACGCCGCCGCTGGAGCAGGCCATGATGTTGGCCGGCTTGATATCGCGATGCACGAGCCCGAGCGCGTGCGCTTCGCGCAAGGCGGCGCACGCCTGGCGGAGCAGGTGAATGGCGCGTGAAGGGGGCAACGGGCCGTGCTGCCGCACCAGATCCTCGAGCGTCCATCCCGCCAGGTATTCCATGACGTAGTAGAACGTTCCCTCGTCCGTGTACCCGTAGTCGTAGATGCGGACAGTGTTCCAATGATTCAGGCGCGAGGTCGCCTGGACCTCCTGCTCGAATCGCGAGAGCGTCGCCGCATCCGCGGCGCGGTCGGGCCGTATCAGCTTGATGGCGCACGGCTGCCGCAGCAGGAGGTGCTCGGCGAGATGCACTTCGCCCATGTTGCCCGCGCCAATCTTCCGGATGAGCCGGTACTGCCCGAGGTTCTGCGCGTCATGCACCTGCTGACGAAGCTCCGCGAGCTTGTACGAGCCGAAGATCCCGATCGTGCCGGCCAGCGACATCCAGAAGGCCATCACTGCGAGCATCACCCGGAGGTGCGGCCGGTACGCCGGATCGGTGAGGCCCAGGAAAGCCGTCAGGCCCATCGCCGTGACCGCGAAAATCGCGACGAGCGCCGCGTTGCGGCGCGGCGTCTCCGGCACCAGCGTGGACAAGCCGACGATGAGGGCGACCCAGCGGGCCGCCATCGAATCCACCGCCTGGCGCAGCAGGAACGGATCGAGGAGGCCAGGTCCGCTGGCCAGCGCGAATCGTGAACCGGACCAGGCAAACAGCTGCGACCACGCCACGTACAGAGCAAGGTAGCCAACGAGGGCGAACTCGATGGCGCGCAGCTCGCGCAGACGCCAGGCCCGCCTCCTCCACAACAGCGCAGACACTGCCAGCGCCGAGACGCCGAGACCGGCTTCGAACAGGATCAGGCCAGTGCCGGACGCCGACGACCGGAAGAACTGCCACTGGGATGGAATCGCGGCGCGATAGGTGGCGAAGAAGCTGGTGGTGCCGGCAATAACGAGCGCCACCAGGATCAGGCGCCGCCTGAGCAGAGAGCCGATCTCGGCCGCTGGCGGCGGACGCTCGATCGTGAAGCGACGGGGAACGCGAACGGCGCCGCCGGGGGTCTCGTTCAAGCAGCGCCCATCGCGCCCGCCGATTCGAGCCTCGCGACCAGGCGCTCGCACAGCTCCTGGCGCAGCACGAGCTCGTGCCTGAAATCGTGGTGGTCGGTCCGCGCGACTTCGCGCCGCAGGTCCGGCAGGGTATCGCGCAGGATGGCGTGCAAGGTCCGCGCTTCATCGCGGGTGAGATCGAGCTGCATATCCCCTCCCTGAAGATCATGACGAAAGTGGAAGAAGTGGAAAAGTGGAAAAGTGGAAAAGTAAGTAAAAAAGTACTTTCAACTTACTTTTCCACTGCTCTCCTTCTCCACTTTTCCACTTTTCTAGACATCTCCTAAGGCCTGAGTCGTGACAGATGAAGCACGTTTCTGATCGTTCGCCTTAGGATCTGTCTTAGGCGCGGGCGCCACGGCGCCCGCGCATCTAGTAGCGAAGATCCGCCGATCCACTCGTCGGTTTGAGGCGGAGCTTCGCTACCTACCAGTCTGTCCGCTGGTAGTCCTTCAGGAACTGTCCCCACACGTGCCGGCCGGTATTGAAGCCGGCGATGATCGGATCGAGGATGCGGGCGGCGCCGTCGACGGCGTCCAGCGGCGGGTGAAACCGGTGCTGGGCGGTCTTTCTGGCAGCGATCTCGGCCGGATCCTCGTCCGTGACCCACCCCGTGTCGACGCTGTTCATGTGGATGCCGTCGCCGTGGTAGTCGGTGGCGGCCGTGCGCGTCATCATGTTGAGCGCCGCCTTCGCCATGTTCGTGTGCGGATGGCGGGTGGTCTTGAAGTTCCGGTAGAACTGCCCTTCCACGGCCGACACGTTGACGATGTGCTTGTCGCGCCCGGTCGTGCGCAGCATCAGCGGCTTGAGCCGCGCGTTGATGATGAAGGGGGCGATCGCGTTCACCAGGTGCACTTCCAGCAGCTCCACCGACGGCACCTCGGCGAGCAGCAGGCGCCAGGAGTTCCGGCCCCGCAGATCCACCTGCTGGAGATCCTGGTCGAGCCGCCCTTGCGGGAAGAGGTCGCTTTGCGCCTTCAGCTCCTCCGGGAGCAGCGGCACCTGTGACAGCTGCGCCGCGTGCGTCAGCCCGGCGACGTCCGACGCCCGCGTGGCGTCGGGCGCCGCGCTCGAGTCGCCCTCGGGCAGGAGATGATAGCCTCGAAGCCCTTCGTACGCGCCAAGCAGGCTGCGCACGTGCGCGGGCATGTCCTGGAGCGCTGCGTTCTCGCCGGCCATCATGTGCGCATAAAAACCGGGTGGGCGGCGCACCGTCTGGCACGCGTTGTTGACGATGAAGTCCAGGCGGCGTCGTGTGGCGAGCAGCTCGCGGCAGAACGCCTCGACGCTCGGCGTGTGCCGCAGGTCGAGGCCGAAGATCTCGAGGCGATCCCCCCATTCCGCGAAGTCCGCCTCACGCGCATACCGCTGGGCAGCATCGCGCGGGAAACGCGTGGTGACGATCAGCTGCGCCCCGGATCGCAGCAGCTTCAGGCCGGCCTGGTAGCCTATCTTCACGCGTCCGCCCGTCAGCAGCGCGACCCGTCCGCGCAGGTCGGCCAGCTCGGTGCGTTTCGCAAAGTTCAGCTCCGCGCAGGGTGGGCACAGCTGGTCGTAGAAGTGATGAACGGTGGAGTACTTCTCCTTGCAGACGTAACAGTGGCGCGGCTCCGATGACTCCCGCCGCTCCGGCTCGTCGTGCAGGTCCTTCGCCTCGAATGCGTCGGGAGGAAACACGTTGGGCGTCGTAATCACCGGCTTCCGGCGCAGTGTCCGGATCCCGGTCTCGTCCAGCACCCCTTCGTCCTGCCTGACGCGCGCGTCTCTGCGCGCGCGCGCGCTGATTTTCTTCAACCGCCGGCGTTCGCTGCGATCGGGGTCGTACACGCTGGCGACGACCCGCAGGAGCCGCGTCCGATCGTCGTCGGGCACGTGTTCGAGCACCGTGCGATCGGCGGCAATGGACTCGAGAAGCTCGATCGTGTCGCGCAGGCGCTCGAGAAGCGCCAAGTGCGTGGTCGGCATCGCTATCAGCCTACCGTGCCTCGATGCGCTCCGCTATAGGCGCGCCGGCGCCGCATCACCCCACGGGCCACGGAGACACGGCACGGAGGCATGAATCACGATGCGGGACGAGCCTTTACGGCTCGCCAGCGCGGACCGTAAAGGTCCGCGCCACTGAATCCAACTGCCTTGCCTCCGTGTCTCCGTGCGTGGCCCGTCGCCGTGAAGGTCGCGTCAGATGATGACAAAGGGCGGTCCATTTTCAGCGGG
>DATDHP010000280.1:0-9283 GCA_036521515.1 Vicinamibacterales bacterium | reverse complement strand
GATTGCCTCGGCGCCGCTGGACACGAGCGACAGGTGTGACGCCCGCGCGCCGAGCAGCGTCCGCTTGTCGAACACCCACTGCATGGTCCGGCCGGGCAAGCCGGTCACGGAGTCACGCGTCACGACGCGGTCGAGCCACAGGTTCACGGTGACGATCGGCGACGCTGCGGTATGAGAGGCGTTCTCAACGACGGCAGCGAGTGGTGGTGGTGCACCCTCCAGCACCTCGGGCAGCGCGTGCCACGGCACCGCGCACACGATGGCGGTCGGTTCAATCGTCTCGCCTTTGGTGACCACCCGAGATGTACGACAGAGGATTCGCGCTGCCGCGCTGGTCCTCACTTCACCGCCGCGGCTTTCGATGAACTGCTTCGCCGGCACGGCGTACACCTCGTCGAGCGGCCTCACCGGCATCGCCAGCGCCGAATCCCGCGCGCGCGGACCGAACAGCCCCGCCAGCACTCGTGCGAACGGCGACGCTGCCGCCACGTCGATCGGCTGGTTCAACGCCGCCACGGCCAGTGGCTCCCAGAGCAGCTCGATGAGGCGATCAGTCTGACCCTGTCGAACGAGCCATTGCCGCACGGTCTCGGATGCGAGCGGCGCACAGCGGGTGCGCATGCGCACGATGGCGAGGCGGTCACGCCAACTAACGGCCTTCCACCGCATCACTCCGGCGGCGAGGTGAAGCGGCGACGGGAGGCGCGGGCACACCAGCCGCGACGCGTGTCCCTGGCGATCGACGATGCCGATGGCCAGCTGTGGCTGGAGACGGACGGCCGATTCGGCGCCGATCCGCCGCAGAAAGCGAAACGTCTCGCGATAGCAGCCGAAGAGCACGTGCTGGCCGTTGTCCACGCGCTCGCCGGTGGCGGGGTCGGTGAACGCGGTGGCGCGCCCGCCCAGCGCAGGCCGCGCCTCGAGCAGCAGCACGCGCGCCCGGCGCTCGGCAAGCGCTGCCGCCGCACTCAGGCCCGCGAGCCCGCCGCCGACGACAACGACGTCAAGGCTCAAGGCTCAAGGCTCAAGGCACAAGGCTCAACGTCCGGTGCCCAACGCCAGACGCGGCATCCCGAGCAGCGTGCGCGCCCAGATGCGAAGGGCGATGGCGGCGCGGTAGGGCCGCGGAACGCGGATGCGCTGGCTGAACACGTCGTATCCGGCGCGCTCGATACGCTGCAGGATCTCGAAGTAGATGCCGCCCATGATCTCGGCGGCCATCAGGTTGTACGCGTCGGCCGCCGGCAGGTCAACGGCGGCTCGCACGTAGTATTCGCGCGCCCGCCCGCATTCGAACTTCAGCAGCGCCTGCACCGCAGGCGTCACCTTGCCCGCGCGCAGATCGTCCTCTGTGACGCCGAATCGCGCGAGGTCCTCGCCCGGCAGGTAGATGCGGCCGCGCAGCAGATCGGCCGCCACGTCGCGCACGATGTTCGTGAGCTGCAGCGCCATGCCGAGACTGACCGCGTACGAACGGGCACGTGGATCCGAGTAGCCGAAGATCTCGACGCAGATCAGCCCGACCGCCGACGCCACGCGGCGGCAGTACTCGGCCAGCGCATCGAAGGTGGGATAGCGCGTGATCGCGAGGTCCATCTCGACCCCGTCGATCAGCTCCTCAAACGGCGCCCGCGGCAGCCCGAACTCGCGGATGAACGGTTGCAGAGCGCGCCCCTGCCATGTGCGCGGCGCGGCGCCGCCGAACGTTGCCGCGAGCTCGCTGCGCCACGATGCGACGTTCAGCGCCGCGAGATCGCGGGCCTCGCTCTCATCCACCGCGTCGTCCACGGCGCGGCAGAAGTCCCACACGGCGATCATGGCGCTTCGCTTCCGCGGCGGCAGCACCAGGAAGGAGTAGTAGAAGCTGGTGTCGCGGCTCATGGCAGGCTCGACCAGACCAGCAGGCGCGCCGCGAGCAAGGGTGCGTCGAGCAGGCCGAGCGCCGGACGCTTGTGGAACGCGTCGAGGTTCAATCGCTCGACGCGCTCGAGCACTCGGACTCCGCCGAGCCACGTGGCCCGGAGCTCGTAGCGCAGCCGACCCCGGACAGCGTCGCACAGGGGACGACCGGCATCGAACAGCGCGCGGGTTCGATTCACCGCTACCGCCAGCGCCGCAATGACGCTCTCATCATGGCTTCCGCGGCCCGGCAGATAACATCGGCCACGAGCGAGATCGACAGACAAATCCTGCCAGAAGTTCGTCAGCTGGAGCGCCGTGCACACCGCGTCCGACCATGCGTCGAGCTGCGCGTCTCGATAGCCTGCGATACGCAGTACCAGGCGCCCGACCGGATTCGCCGAGCGCCGGCAGTAGTCGAGCAGGTCCGGCCAGTCGTCATACCGCGTCTGCGTCACATCCTGCCGGAACGCGCTGAGCAGATCCTCGAAGAGGGCCACCGGCAACCGGCGCCGGCGGATGGTTGCGCCGAGGGCCAGAAAAATCGCCACCGCATTCGAAGGCTCGCCTGGACGGGCGTCCGGCCCTTCCTCGTCCGAGCTGGCTGCGTGCTGCAGGCGCCGGAGCCACCCGTCAAGCAGACGATGGCGCTCCTCCACCGACCGGTCGCCTTCATCGGCGAAATCGTCGGCCGCACGCGCAAACGCATAGACGGCCGCCACGTCGCGTCGCATGCGCGGGGGCAGGAGGAGCGAGGCAACCGGAAAGTTCTCGTAGTGTCCGCGCGCCTGGCGGACACACGACGCATAGGCCGCGTCGATCGCCGCCGCGCGCGACGCTACCATTCCGTCTCCGGCACTCCGGCCCGGTGATTGACCGCGCGCGCCATGACGAACAGCAGATCCGAAAGGCGATTGAGGTAGACAACCAGGATTGGATCGACTTCCCCGGCGCCGAGCCCCACGACGCGCCGTTCCGCGCGGCGGCACACGGTCCGCGCGACGTGCAGCTGTGCGCCCGCGGCGGCGCCTCCGGGAAGGACGAACCGCCGCAACGGCGGCAGCTCCGCCTCCAGCCTGTCGATCGTCCTCTCCAGCGCCTGGACGTCCTCAGCCGTGATCGCCGCCTTGGTCACTCGGCCGGCGATCCTGGACGAAGGATCGGCGAGCCGGGCGCCCAGGGCGAATAATTGCTTCTGGATCACCTCGAGCGCCGCTGCCATATCGCCATCGACACCGGCCGACCGCGCGGCCCCAAGACAGGCGTTGACCTCGTCGACCTCGCCGTACGCGTCGACCCGCGAGTCGGCCTTGGAAACCCGCGTCTGGTCGAACAGCGAGGTCTCCCCGGCGTCGCCCGTCTTCGTGTAAATCTTCACGCGTGAAATTATATGAGGCGGATGTCTACTTCTTCCCTGCCGCCGGCGGCCGCTCGCCGGCGCTTCCGCCGCAACCTGCTGGCCTGGTACCGCGCTCATGGACGCGACCTTCCATGGCGGAAAACAAACGATCCCTACCACATCCTGGTGTCGGAAATGATGCTGCAGCAGACGCAGGTCGAGCGCGTGCTGCCGAAGTACCACGAGTGGCTCGCGAAGTACCCGTCGCTCGAAGCGCTTGCCTCATCACCCGAAGATGACGTCACCGCAGCCTGGCGGCCGCTCGGCTACAACATCCGGCCGCGGCGCCTTCAGGCGATCGCGCGCGAGTCGGTGACGCGCTATGGCGGCCAGCTGCCCTCCGATCGGCAGACGCTGCTTTCGTTCAAGGGCATCGGCGTGTACACGGCCGGCGCCATCCGGAGCTTCGCGTTCCGCGAGCGCGCCGCCATCCTCGATACCAACGTGGCGCGCCTGCTCTTCCGCGTGTTCGTCGGTCGCGGCAATCCGAAGGCCCATGCAACCCGCAGGCACCTCTGGGCGGTGTCGGAGGTCCTCGTTCCGCGCAAGCGGGTCTTCGACTTCAACCAGGCCCTGATGGACCTCGGCGCCCTGGTGTGCGTGGCCCGAAAACCGAAATGCCTGGTGTGCCCGATGACGAAAATCTGCGCGTCGTACCCCTGGAAAGACGAGGAGTGAAGAGGCGCGTCAACTCCGGACCACTCACCCTGAACCAACTCCCAACGTATCTGTTTAGCACATTGACGGCGTGCGGAGGCGGAGAGCGCCGAGGAGGTTGCACGGTCAGGTTTACAGTTTTTCACAGCCTCCGAACGCCAGTCATGACGAGCGGCGGTCGCCGGCACGCGGCCTCTACGAATTTAGCGGGATCGCGTGATAGCGTAGTCAATCCATGCACGTGTCAGTCCCCCGGGCGGGGGAATCCGATTCATCGAACCGGGGGCAACCCACGCGGCTTCCAGACCTTCGCGTCGTCCGGATTCTGGCGGTTGACGATGACCCCCAGGCGCGCCAGCTGATCGAGATGGCGCTGACCGACGCGCATTTCGAGCGAGTGCTCGAAGTGGTCGGCACGGCGGCGGAAGGGCTGCGGCGGATCAGCGCCGACGACCACGACATCTACCTGGTCGATCAGCTGCTGCCCGACGGCACCGGCTTGAGCCTCATCCACACGGCGAAGGAGACGGGCGCCTCCAAGCCGTTCATCCTCATCACGGGGCACGGCAGCGGCGATCTCGATGAGGCTGCGCTCCACGAGGGAGCCGCGGACTACGTCGAGAAGCACCTCGTCGCCACCCACCTCGAACGAGCCATCCGCTATGCGCTGCGAAACTGGCAGGCGGGGCGCGCGCTGCTCGACCGTGAGGAACAGCTGCGGCAGGCACAGAAGATGGAAGCGATTGGCCGGCTCGCCGGCGGCGTCGCCCACGACTTCAACAATCTCCTCACCGCCATCATCGGCTACACGGATCTCGTCAGGGAAAAGCTCGACCCCGGCGATCCGGTCGCGCACGACGTCGGCGAGATTCGCAAGGCGGCGGACCGCGCCGCGGCGCTGACCCGGCAGCTGCTCGCGTTCAGCCGCAAGCAGTTCCTCTCACCGGAGGTTCTCGACCTGAATGCGATCGTGACCGGTCTGCTCCCGATGCTCCCGCGCGTCATCGGCGAGCACATCGAAACGACGACGAGCCTCGCCCCGGACCTTCGCCGCGTCAAGGCGGATCCAAGCCAGATGGAGCAGGTGATCATCAACCTCGTTCTCAATGCCCGCGACGCGATGCCGATGGGCGGGCATCTCGGGATCGAGACGTCAAACGTGACGCTCGACGCGCAGCGAGTCGCGGCCGAGCGCCTTCAGCTGGAACTGGGCCAGTACGTGATGCTCGGCATCCGCGACACCGGAAGCGGGATGGACGCCGAAACGCGACAGCACATCTTCGAGCCGTTCTTCACGACCAAGGCCAAGGGCAAGGGAACCGGCTTCGGCCTCCCGACCGTGTACGGCATCGTCGATCAAAGCGGCGGCGCGATCTCGATGGACACGGCTCCAGGCCGCGGGACGTCTATCCGCATCTACCTGCCGGTCACCGAGTCGGTGGAGGAGGAGCCGGAGCGGCGCGAGACTGCGCCGGCAACGCTCGCCGGCGTCGGAACGGAAACGCTCCTCCTCGTCGAGGACAACGACGCGGTGCGCGAGCTTGCGGTGAATGCGCTTCGCAAGCGCGGCTACACGGTCCATGAAGCGCGCAATGCCGAAGAAGCGATCGAGTGGTCCCTCAGCTCGCGCGTCAAGCCCCACCTCGTCGTGACCGACGTCGTCATGCCGGGCCTCAGCGGGCCGAACCTCGCCGCGCGCCTGCTGCAGGAGAACCCGCGGCTGAAGGTGCTTTACATGTCGGGCTACACGGACGACGCGACCGCGGTGCATGGCGCGTTCTGGGGCGGCGTGCCGCTGCTGCAGAAACCGTTCACGCCCGCCCAGCTCGCCGAGCGCGTGCGGATGGCGCTCGACGCGACCGCCGACGGCTCGTGATCGTCGTGGTCGCGGCGGTCATCGAGCAGGACGACCGCCTTTTTCTCACCAGGCGCCAGGCGGGCGTGCATCTCGAAGGCATGTGGGAGTTCCCCGGTGGCAAGGTGGACGCCGGTGAATCGCACGTCCAGGCACTTCACCGCGAGATCCGCGAAGAGCTCGACGCGGACGTGGACGTGCACGATCTCGTTTTCGAGACCAGGCACGAATACCCGGACCGGACGATCTCGCTGTTCTTCTATCGATGCAGCTTGCGGGGAGAGCCGCGGCCGCGGCTCGGGCAGGAGTTGCGATGGGTGCCGCGCCGCGAGCTGGCGTCGCTCGGATTTCCGCCGGCCGACGCGGAGCTGATCACGCTGCTGACGGCATCGGCCGCAAGACATCTCCTAAGGCCTGAGTCGTGACAGATGAAGCAAGTTCTCATGGTTCGCCTTGGGAGCGAAGATCCGCCGATCACCCGTCGGTTCGAGGCGGAGCTTCGCTACATGACGGTGGCGGCGGCGCGTCCGCCGGCGCTGTCTACTTCGACGGCGGTACCGGGTGTGAGAAAGTCGCGGTGAAGATAGCCCATCGCGATGGCGCCATGGCGCGGCGACCCTGCAGCACTGGTCACGGCGCCGACCTCCCGGTCGCCCACGAACAGCTTTGCGCCACGCGCGGGCGCCGGCCCTTCGACGCGTAACGCCATCAGCCGCTTCGCGACGCGGCCGTGCCCGCGGTGCAGCACGCGGATGATGACCTCCTGGCCGACGTAACAACCTTTCGTGAACGAGATCGCGCGCTGCTCGATGCCCGCCTCGAGCGGAATCGTTTCCTCGGTCATGTCCAGGCCGAAGATGGGATAGCCAGCCTCGATGCGGGCGGCATCGAAAGACTCGGCATCGGCGGCCACGGCTCCCGCGCCGCGCAGCGCGGCGAGCAGCGCGCCCTCCTCCGCCGCCGCCACGTAAATGCACATGCCGGGAACCCCGAGCTGGTCCACTCGTGCGACGACGGCCGCGGCGCCATTGAACTCGGCACGGGTGTTCCGATAGTCCGGCCAGTCGACCACGCCGCTCAGCCCTCGCATCACGCCCTCGACGATGGCCGGAGCGGCGGGACCGTGAACCCAGACCGCGCGCATGCTGCCGGCCAGATCGGCCAGCTGGACGTCCTCACTGAACAGGAACTGGTCGAGCCGCTGCAGAGTTGCCTGGAGCTGGTCTGCGGGCACGTCGAGCAGGATCATGTCCCCCGACTCGAAGACATGCATGTCCGTGAGCATGCGCCCCTGGGGAGTCAGCCACGCTGAATAGCAGCCGGTGCCGGCAGTCAACGCCTGAATGTCGTTGGTGAGGAGACCCTGCAGATAGGATGCGCGGTCCTTTCCAGCCACCGCAATCTGCGCCCGCGGGGCCAGGGCGCCGATTGCGGCGCCCTCGCGGATGGCCCGGTAACTGTCCAGAGAGGTCTGATACGATTTCAATGCAGTGGTGGCCGTAAGGTCCGGCAAGGAAAAGATGCCTGTTCTCTATTGTATCTGCTGTATCTGGGCGCTCCTGCTCTTCGTGGCGTCGCCGGCGGCGGCCCAGCAGGGGCAGGCGCCGCAACCTGCCGAAGGCGATACCGGATACACGATCTTTGTTCGCGGCGAGCCGATCGGGCGCGAAGACGTCACCGTGCAGCGCACGACCGCGGGAGCCACGACGATCGTCAGCCGGACCCGCATCGGCCCGCCGGTCAACCTGGTCACGCGCCGCGCCGAAGTTCGCTACGGCGCAGACGGCTCCCCGGAGTCGGTCTATGTCGACGCTCAGCTCAATGGCGCGGACGTCAACCTGGAAACGACGTTCGAAAACGGTGTCGCCACGACGAAAGGCACCGAGGGCGCGACGACCATCGCCGAGAGCCATCCGGTTTCGCCGCAGACGATCGTGCTGCCGAACCTTCTGTTCGGGGTCTACGAAGCGGTCGGCCGCCGTCTCGTCGGCGCCGCGCCGGGGACCGAGCTTCGCGCGTACATTGTCCCGCAGGCGGAGATACCCGTTCGCGTGAGGAACGTCACGACGCAGCGCATGCAGACGGGCGCGACGACCTTCGACGTACGGCGATACGAGCTCGTCTTTGCACATCCGAAGGGCGATCTCGCCGTGGCCATTGCGGTCGACGAACGGGGCGGCCTGGTGAGCGTGAACCTGCCGGCGCAAGGCCTCGACGTCGTGCGTGACGATGTGTCGTCGCCAACGTCGCGGACGCTCACCTACTCCAACCCTGGCGACGAGCCGGTGACGCTGCCGGCCGCGGGGTTCAACCTGGGCGCAACGCTGACGCGCCCGAAGACGCCGGCTGTCGCCCGTGTGCCCGCGGTCATCCTGCTCGCGGGATCGGGAGCAGCGGACCGTGACGGCATTGTCGTCGGCATTCCCACGCTCGGCCAGCTTGCTGGCGCCATTGCGGATGCCGGCTTCCTCGCCGTTCGTTACGACAAGCGCGGCTACGGACAGAGCGGCGGCCGCTCGGAGTCGGCCACGCTCAGCGACTATGCGGACGACGCGCGCTCGGTGTTCACCTGGCTGCGGAACCGCCGCGACGTCGATCCCGACCGCATCGCCGTGCTCGGTCACAGCGAGGGCGCCTGGGTGGCGCTGCTCGCGGCCGCGCGCGAGCGCCGCATTGCGGGAGTGGTGTCGATTGCAGCGCCGTCGAGCACGGGCGCCGAGCTGGTGCTCGAGCAGCAGCGATACGTGCTCGACCAGTCGAAGGCCGCCGATCGCGAGGCGAAGATCGAGCTTCAACAGCGAATCAACGCCGCCGTCGTCAGCGGCAAGGGCTGGGAAGGCATTCCCGACGAAGTGCGGAAACAGGCGGACACACCTTGGTTCCAGAGCCTGTTGACGTTCGACCCGGCGCGCATCATCAGGGACGTGCGGCAGCCGTTACTGCTCGTGCACGGCACCCTCGATCAGCAGGTGCCCGTGGCGCACGTCGATCGCCTGGCGGATGTCGGGCGCAAAGGCCGGTCGCGGTCCATCGAGGTCGTCACCGTGCGCGGCGTGAATCACCTGCTCGTGCCGGCGACGACCGGTCATACCAGCGAGTACGGCTCGCTTCCCGATCGAACGGTCAGCAGGGACGTGACGAACACGGTATCGGCGTGGCTTGCGAAGACGTTCAAGGCGGTCGAGAACTAGCGGGCAGTCGGCGGTGGGCAGTCGGCAGTGAACCTGCCGGGAAGAGAACGTCGGGACGCGCTCAGTCGCTCAGCTTTTTGCATTCGCATGCGGTTTTACTGCCCACTGCCCATTGCCCACCGCCGGCTGGCGGTGCTCGTCGCGTGTGCAAGCCTGGCGACGATGCCGGGTGTTTCCGTGCAGTCGCAGTCGCCGACGACGATGAACAAGGGTCTCACCGAAGTGGCTGGCCTTCGCGTCGGCCATCACACCATGGCGGGCCGGCCCACCGGCTGCACCGTG
>DATDHP010000279.1:0-7800 GCA_036521515.1 Vicinamibacterales bacterium | reverse complement strand
CCGCTCGATCCGGCGAAGCACGGAATCGATCCGCTGACGTTTCTCTGATCCTCAGCTCCGTAGCGCGGGGGCTTAAGCCCCCGCCATCCGTTGCAGGCAGCGCCGCGGGGCCTGAAGCCCCCGCGCTACGAAGACGGGATTACCCCGGCAGGAACGCGCGCTTGACGTCGAGGCCGAACGATGGCTTGCTCCGTGGCCCCGAAATCAGGATGGGGAACGTGGAACCCCCACCCTTGCGCCGGAAGAAGGGCTGGGCCATGCGCGCGAGGACCGACTTGACCCCTGACGTCATGTCGGCCAGGCTGGCATCGGTCAACAGCTCACCGCGGAAATCCATCTGCTCGCTTCGCAGGTCGTAAGTGCCGGCGAGCTGCACGATTGCGCCGGGCACGGCGAACCGGAGGTTCGAGAAGCGCAGCGCCGAGCGTTCCATGACGAACCGCCCCTGCAGGTCCGAGACAACGCTTTCCCCGTCGTTCCCAACTTCATCGCCGCGGCCTTTCTGGCTGAGGAGCGTGATCTTCTCCTGCACGTCCACGTTCGTGAACCGCGCCTGCGCAAGGGTGAACGCGCCATCGAGCTGGAGCTTCTCGACGACGCTCTGCTCGCCGGCGGGCAGGAGGAACCTGGTCTTGAGATCGATCCGGCCGGTGAGGATGGGCGTCGCGCTCTTGACCGCAAGTTGCAGCAGGTCTTCGATACGCCCCTGTTCGATCGCGATGTCGAGCGAAATGTGACGGCCCTTCACGTCCTGCGCGCGGACGACGGCGCCCTTCGTCTTGAGCAGCGTCTCGCCAATCTGCGCGTCGACGCGTTCCAACCAGGTGTTGCCGTTTGTACCGTCGACGACAGCGTTGAACGTCGTCATCAGGTGCACTGGCGTGCCCGCGAGGTCGACCCGGAAGTCGGGGGTGTCGGTGGTGCCCTCCACTTCGATCCGCTCGAGGGCGCCCCGGTACCGGCCCTCGGACGCGAGGATGCCGGCAATCCCTTTGATCGTGTTGAGGTCGGCGTTCTTGAAGGTGTATTGGCCTTCGATCGGCGTCAGGTGCGGGTCGTCGGACTCCCACGGGCCGAACGTGCCGCTCGTCTCGATGCGGCCGGCGGGCTTGGGATTGGTGAGTGAGGCGGTGAACTGCGCACCGCGGTCACCGCCGAACTCGAGCATCTCGAGATCGTGAATCTCGAAGATGCGCGGCAGCTTCGTGACGTCCCGCGGCGTAAGCTCGAGCGTGGCGCGTCTGGCCACGATGCGATCGATCGCAAGCGGTCCGGCGTTGCGGCGGCGGAACGGCAGCCACCGTCTCCGGGGCGGCTCGGTAGCTGTCGGGCTACCCGGGCGACCGGCCGTGCCGGTTGTCGCCACCCCCTCGGGGCCGGCCGGATCCACCCTGAAGCCGCCCGGCGGAATGCGGATATCGAGCCCCTCCAGCTCGACCGTTTTGAGTCGCAGCGGCGGCGCCGCCGTCAGCGCCCACAAGCCGGCGCTGGCGGAGTACGACTCGATCGTGATGAGCGGCTCGACATCCGTGCGGCCGTTGTGCCGCAGGCGGAGCCCGCTGCCGCTTATCGCCGGATTTGGAAACGCATCGACCGCGAGCGACTCGAGCTCGACCTGGCTGCGGAATCGCTGGTTCAGTGCATCGATGACCAGATCGCGAACATGCGATGTCCGCCTGGTGACGACGGACACGAGAACGACTGCGCCGAGCAACAGCAAAACACAGCCCAGAACGAGTAACGTGAGACGTCGTCGTATGGCCACCTGAACAAATCAATCACGAAACGTGCCGCGGGCCCCCCTGTCCGCTAAGATGTCTGCGCGTTGAGAGGACTGATCGCGCTGATCATTGTGGCGGGCAGCTGGCAGCTGGCGGCTGGCCAGAGCCTGCAGCCGGAACTGCCCCGGCTGCTGGTCATCGTCGTCGCCGACCAGATGCGGGCGGATCACATCTTGACGTTCCAGCACCGGTGGAAGCGCGGCTTCCGCGTGTTGCTGGACCAGGGGGCGTATTTTCCGCGCGCGGAGTTCCCTTACCTGAACAACGTCACGTGCGCGGGGCACGCGACCATCGGTACCGGCTCCTTTCCGCGGACCCACGGCATCGTGCTCAACGGCTGGTGGAATCGGAACACCGGCCGATACGAGAACTGCATGGACGATCCAGCCGCCGCTCACGTGAGCTACGGAAGGCCGGCGCCGTTCGGCAGCAGCGGTAACAAGATCGTCGTGCCTACGCTCGCGGATGAGCTGCGCGCCCGGCAGCCCGACGCCCGCGTGGCCGTCATGGGCCTGAAGCCGCGCAGCACGATTCCACTCGCGGGACGCACTGGCGTGGTGACCTGGTTTGACGACATCGCCGGCTCCTTCGTGACCGCCCGCCCGTTCTCTGCGGAGCCCGTCAAGCAGGTCAGGGACTTCATCGCTTCGGATCCCGTCGAGAAGGACCTCGGACGGGTGTGGGCCCTGCAAGATCGCGAAGCCACCTATCGCTTCAGTGACGTCGGGGTCGGCGAACGGCCAACGGCAGGGTGGACGGCGCTCTTTCCCCATCCCATCGAGGGGCGCACCGGAGCGGATGCGCAGTTCTTCGAACGCTGGCAAAAAAGCCCGTTCTCGGACGCGTATCTCGGACGCATGGCCGCGTCGCTCGTCGACTCGATGCAGCTCGGCCAGCGCACAGGGACGGATTACCTGGCGGTCGCGTTCGCGGCGCTCGATATGATGGGACATGACTTCGGACCGCGGAGCCGCGAGGTCGAAGACCTCCTGATGCACCTGGACGCCGCGCTCGGCGCGCTCATCCAGCGGCTCGACGATCGCGTTGGCCGCGATCGCTACGTGCTCGCGCTCACTGGCGACCACGGGGTGGCGCCCATCCCCGAGCAGGTGCAGACGGGCCGCCTGGCGACGGAGGACATTCAACAGGCCGCCGAAAACGTCCTCGTCGCGCAGTGGGGCGTCCCGGCTGGCGGCCGCTATGTTGAGAACGTCGCGCTCGGGCACGTCTACTTCGCGTCCGGCGTGTACGAGCGTCTGCGCAACGACGCGCCAACCCTGCGCGCGGTCGAGCGCGCGCTTGTGGCGATGCCCGGCGTGTCGCGCGTCCTGCGCGGCGATCGCCTGTCGGCGGCGTCCGACGATCCTGCGATTCGCGCCGCGGCGTACAGCTACTACCCCGGTCGCAGCGGCCAGCTGATCGTCATGCCGAAACCGTACTGGGTCGTGGAGCTTCGGGCCGATTCGGAAGCCACGGAACACGGCACGATGTATTCATACGACCGCCGCGTGCCGCTGTTCCTGCTCGGAAACGGCATCCGCAAGGGACGTTTCGCCGCCCGGGCGTCGCCGGCCGATGTCGCTCCGACGTTGGCGTCCCTCGCCGGCATCCCGCTCCCGAAGGCGGAGGGACGCGTGTTGCGCGAGGCGCTGAAGTAAGTGGGCAATGGGCAGTCGGCAGTGAGCCGGCAGAGGGCACTGCCCACTGCCGACTAAAGTGATACAGGTACCGATGAACATCTCGTTTCGTACCCGCGCCGTTGCGCTCGTGCTGGCAGGTCTGGGCGCCGTTCTCGCGACCGCACAGGAGCCCGACACGGCGCTTCGATTCCCGCTGCTCCTGTCGGACTTCACCGCTCCAGCGATCGACCGCGGGCTGCGCGACAACGACCCGCCTCGCGAGCCACGGAGGGAGTCCACCGCACGGATCGTGCGCGACGAACCGTTCGAGCGCGGCAGCATCATCGTGAAGTTCCGCGCCGGGACACCGGCCGCGGCCCGGCGGGCGATGCTCGCGCAGGTCGACGGCTTCACGACGCAGGCATTGCCCTACGCGAGCTTCGACATCGTCGCGATCGACCCGGCGGCGGACCCGGAGGCCGCGGCGCGCCGGCTCGACGCGCAACCGGACGTGGACTACGCACAAGCGCGCTACCGCATCTCGCCGATGTTCACGCCCAACGATCCGTTCTATTCGCGCCAGTGGAACTACCCGGCGATCGATATGGAGCGGGCCTGGGACATCAACCCTGGCGCGGCTCCCGGGATCACCGTGGCCGTTCTCGACAGCGGCGTCGCATATCGCAGCGGTCTCTTCCGCTACAACGCGCGCGCATTCGGCATCGCGAACGGGCCGATGTTTCCCGCGCTCGGCGCGGTTGATATCCCGTTTGCCGCAGCGCCCGAGCTTGGAGGCCCCGAGCGCTTCGTCTCGCCCCGCAATTTCATCTGGAACGACACGAACCCGCTCGACCTCGACGGTCACGGCACGCATGTCGCCGGGACGATCGGCCAGCTCACCAACAACAGCGTCGGCGTGGCCGGCATGGCGTTCAACGTCCGCATCATGCCGGTGAAAGTGATCGACACCTTCTGGGACATCATCTTCGGCAGTCCCTTCCGCGGCACCGACGACGTCGTGGCGCGCGGCGTGCGGTACGCCGTCGACAACGGCGCGAAGGTGCTGAACATGAGCATCGGCCGGACGGGCCCGCCTGCGCCGGTCATGCAGGAGGCAATCCAGTACGCCGTGGCGCAAGGCGCGTTTGTCGTGGCAGCCGCCGGCAACGAGTTCCTCGATGGAAACTCGACACCCCGCCCCGCGGACATCGCACCGCTCGTCGATGGGATGGTGGCCGTCGCGGCCATCGGGCGGGATCGCGTACGCGCGCGCTACTCGAGCACCGGCTCGTTCGTGGAGCTGGCCGCACCGGGCGGAGATACGAGTCGCGGTGGCACCGAGGCCGGCATCCTGCAGCAGACGTTCGCCACCGAGTTCACCGAAACATTCCTGCAGGGCCCGTCACGATACACCGCGCCGCGCTTCGATGTGTTCGCTTACGAGTTCTTCCAAGGCACCTCGATGGCGGCGCCGCACGTTGCCGGTTTCGCCGCGCTCCTGATGCAGCAGGGCATCACCAGCCCCGCAGCCATCGAGGCCATGATGAAGCGCTACGCGACCGACCTCGGCCCCGAGGGCCGCGACAACGAGTACGGCTACGGCTTGATCAATCCCCGAGCGGCGCTGCGCGGAATGGGGTTGATGCGATGAGCGGCTGTTCCACGCCGTGCGACGGGCCACGGAGACACGGAGACACGGAGAAAATTCGGTCATGTCTCCGTGCCTCCGTGACTCCGTGGCTCGTGGGAGTAGCTGTCGCAGCGATTTTCAGCGCGTTCGCCCGGCCCGCCTCGGCGCAAGGCCGCGACATCGGCTTCCGCGGCTTCGCCGACGTCGGATCGACAACGTTTGCCGCGACCCAGAGCTTCGAGGCGATCCTTGGATCGGCGACCGGCGTCGTGTTCGGCGGTGGGGGCGAGGTGGTGCTGCCGAAAAATATCTTCGTGAACGTGAGGGCGTCACGCTTCCGGAAGAGCGGCGAGCGAGTGTTCGTGTCCGGCGGCGAGCGGTTCGGCCTGGGCATACCGACAACCGTGACGGTGACGCCGCTCGAGCTCACCGGCGGGTATCGACTCGAGCGCGGGTGGCCCGTCGTGCCCTACGGCGGGGGCGGCATCGGCCGGCACCAGTACGAGGAAGTCTCGGACTTCGCCGAGACGTCCGAGAACGTGGACGTATCATTCACCGGCTATCACGTCCTCGGCGGCGCCGAGTTCCGCGTATCGCGCTGGCTCGCCGCGGCCGGTGAGGTGCAATGGGCCACGGTTCCCGACGCGCTCGGGGACGACGAGAACGGCGTCTCGCAGATGTTCAACGAGAGCGACCTTGGCGGCCTGACGTTCCGCGTGAAGGTCGTCATCGGCCGGTAACTGAACCTGCCGTTCCCTCTTCCCCGGTTCGGGCTATTTGGGTCGCATTCGCACATTCTTGAAGTTGCGAATGCGGGACACTCCCACCTCTATGCCTTCGCGACGCAGCAGCTCGCGCTTCAATTGGAGGTTGCCACCGTAGCCGCCGAGCGCGCCGCCGGCGCCGATCACGCGGTGGCACGGGGTGACGGGGTCGCGGCATTCGCGCATGATGTTGCCGACGGCCCGATGCGCGCGCGGGCTTCCGGCAAGGGCGGCAATGTCGCCGTATGTGGCGACGCGCCCTGCAGGAATGCGCCGGACAGCCGCCAGGACACGCGCACGAAACGAAACCGGGTGTGATGGTGAGGGCATTCCGGGACCGGTGTTGATTTTACGAAGCCCGAGCCCCGAGCCCGAAGCCCGGAGCCCGGAGCCCGGAGCCCGAAGCCCTGAGCCCGAAGCCTGAGGCCTGAGGCCGGGAGCCCGGAGCCCGGCGGCCGAACGGACTGGCCCCGTCCTTCGTCTCTGACCTTGTGCCGTCGCTCACCCGCACGATCCTCCGGCAACCCGCGGGGCCTGCCCGCCCGTCTAACGCTCCAGGAGACGTGAGAACAGCCGACCTCGAACTGGCGCGCCGCTGCCAGACGGGCGACGCCAGTGCGTTCGAGGAGCTGTACCGCCTGCACGCCGGACGCCTGTATAACCTGCTCTTCGCATGGCGGGTTCTGCGCAGGAGGCCGACGATCTGCTCCAGGAGATATTCCTTCACGTCCACCGGAAGCTGAGCAGCTTTCGCGGCGACTCGAGCCTTGGCACGTGGCTGTACCGGCTCGGGATGAATCATTGTCTCGACTACGAGATGCGAAAAGGCAACCAGGAAGGCGCTGCCCGCATCGTCTCGGAGTTGAATCGATGACGACAGCCATGTCACAGACGACGAGAGTCGTGAGCCGCGTCGTGTTCGTCATCGGAGCAACCGCCGTATCGGCGTTGCCCGCCGCCGCGCAGGACCCAGCGGGGCTGCACGAGCTCGTCGAACAGGTCACAGAACAGGTGCGCAGCCTGGCGCGAGTGCAGGCGAATCAGGCGCGAGAGCAGGCGGACCAGGCGCGCGATCGCGCGCGGCAGGCCGCGCAGCAGGAGCGCGAGCGCGCCGCCGCCGAACGCCGCGCCCGTGCCGAGGCACGGCGCGGCCCCGAGCAGACCGAGATGTTCTCCCGCACGGTGCGCATCGGGCGCAACGGCACCTTCGACCTGTCGAACGTCGCCGGCGACATCGTCGTCACCGGCGGAGGCGGCGAGGACGTGCGGATTGACGCGATCAAGCGTGTGCGCGGCAACGAGGCGGATGCCAAGGCGTTGCTGCAGGCCATCCAGATCCAGGTCACCGAGCGCAGCGGGCTCGTCGAGGTCCGGACCGAGCTGCCGCGCCGGCGCAACTGGTCCGGTGGCGTCGATTTCACGATCGCACTGCCGAACACCGCCAATGCGGCTCTCCGCACGGTGTCCGGCGACGTGCGCGTGTCCAGCGTGCGCGGTGAGCTGCGCGCCGAGACCGTGAGCGGCGACGTCATCGCCTCGCAGCTCGGGCGCCTGCGCTCGGTGAGGGCGGTCTCAGGCGACATCCTGATCGAGGATGCCGAGGGCGGGGAGCTCACCGCAGGCACCGTCAGCGGCGACGTGATCGCGAACGGTCTGCGCGTCAAGGCGATCGACCTCGAGTCGGTCAGCGGCGACGTGCGGTTCACCGATGTCGAATCCGACCGGGTGAGCCTGCGGACGATCAACGGCGACATCGAGTACAGCGGCCGCCTGGCGCGCAGCGGCCGCTACGAGTTGCAGTCGCACTCGGGCGACATCCGTCTCGTGCCCGCTGACAACACGGGGTTCGACGTCGACGCGAACACGTTCAGCGGCGACATCCGATCCGACTTCCAGGTGCGCGCGGGCCAGGTGGCCGACGCCGGCGCCCGGGCGGTCGTGAGCCGCTCACTTCGCGGCGCCTTCGGCGATGCCAGTGCCATCCTGACGCTGCGTTCCTTCAACGG
>DATDHP010000278.1:0-3460 GCA_036521515.1 Vicinamibacterales bacterium | reverse complement strand
TCTCGACATCCCTGACGCGCGCCACCGCTTCGAGCGCGAAGCGCGCTCCGCCGCCGGCCTCGCTCACCCTCACATCGTCGCGGTGCACGACTTCGGCGAGCACGAGTCGCAGCCGTACATCGTCATGGAATACGTCAGGGGCGAAACGCTGGCCGAAGTCGTTCGCCGGAAGGCGCCCGTGGCCTTCGCCGACAAGCTGCGCTGGATCGAGGAACTGGCGTCGGCCGTCGGGTATGCGCACAAGATGTCCGTGATTCACCGCGACATCAAGCCGGCGAACCTCATGATCGACAGGTTCGGTCGGTTGAAGGTTCTGGACTTCGGGATCGCCCGGATGCTCGGCACGGCGTCGCACACCAAGGACACGATTGGCACTCCAGGTTACATGGCGCCCGAGCAGATACTCGGCAATCCCGTGGACGGCCGGGCCGACCTGTTTTCGATTGGCGTGGTCTTCTACGAGCTGCTGTCGTACACCGAGGCATTTCCGGGCGACACGGGACCCGCCATTACGCATCGCATCCTGACCCAGGACCCGATTCCGCTGCCCCGCCTGGTTCCGGATCTCAATCCCGACGTGCTGCCGATCATCGAGCGCCTCTTGAAGAAGAACGCTGACGACCGATTCGCGGATGCCGAAGCGTTCGGAGTGGCGGTTGGCCGCGTCCGTCGCACGTTCGAGGACTCCGCTGCAGCAGCAGCGGCGCCGACGGTCCTTCTCCGTGACACGCCGGGGCCGAAGCGCGGCCGGTCCGGCACGCGATCGGGCAAGCGGCCGACGACCGACGCTGTCGGCGTGGTGACGCCGCCGCCCGTCGATCGGGAAACGCTCGCTCGCCGTCGTTCCGCTCAACTCGAGGCGGCGCTCTCGCAAGCGCGCACGCTGCTGGCGCGTGGCGATCTCGAGATGGCGCTCGATGCGTGTCAACAGGCGCTGACCCTGGATGAGCGGCACCCCGACGCACTCAAGCTGGAAGGAATGATCAGGGTTGCTTTTGCCGAGCGTCAGGTCGCGGCGCTCAAGGCGGACGAGGCGGCGGCGCCAGTCGACGACGATGAGGAGGTCGACGAGATTGCGGGGCCAGCCGTTGTCGGCTCGGAATACGCGCCAACGGTGCTCGCACCGCCTCGACGCACCCCGGCGCCACAGCCGGCGCCGCTGCCCCCGCCAACGCGACCGTCGACAGCCGAACGCCCGAGAAGGGCAGCGCCGCCGCGGAAAGCTCCGACGCCTTCGCTGCTGACGCGACTGCGCACGGCGGCGGGCACGGTGCCGTCGCGCCTGGGCGCCGTGACCGGCGCCATCACCGCACGCGTTCGCACGGTGGCGCCCGCCGTCACGGCGAGTGCGCGCGCACTCGTCCCGACGCGGCTTCCTGTCATACGTCCCGTGGGGCGGAAGGCGATGATCGCCTGGAGCGCCGCCGCGGGTGTCCTCCTTGTCGCCATCATCGTGACGGCCGTCAGGCAGATGCCCGCAGCTATTCCTCCTCCGACTGGTGTCGTCGTGATTGAGGCGGTGCCGTGGGGCACGATTACCGCCGTCGAAGCGGAGAACGGCGAGCCCCGGCCGTTGCCAGCGCCGGCATCCACGCCGCTGTCTCTCGTCTTGCCGGCCGGGACCTACCAGGTGACCGTTGCGGGCCCTGTCCCCGATACCGAAGCCCAGCGCGTGACCGTCCGTGTGGAACCCAACGCGGCGATTGTCGCGCCGATGATCAAGTTCCCTGTCCTGACGCCTGAAGAGTACTTCGAGCAGTACCTCACGGCGCCGCCCGCCCCCGCTGACGTCGTCCCGCCGCCTGCGGACACCTCAGCGCCGGCGCTGGCCCCCGCGTTAGCGCCGCCGCCTGCAGGAGTCAGCCAATGACGCCTTCTACGTTCATCGCGCTTACTGTTGTCTGCCCGAAGAGATTGGCGGTGTTCCTTGGCGTGATGCTGTGTGCCGTCTCGTGGCCAGCGGCGGCGTCTGCCCAGGATGAGGCGTTCCGGCGCGGCCTCGAGGCACGCGACGACGGGAACTGGACCGCCGTCGTCACCGAGATGCAGGAAGCCGTCAAGAGCGACCCCAGGGAGTCGACGCGAAGAGTAGGTGGCGGCCTGTTCCGTCAGGGCACGGAGTACCTGCCGCACTTTTTTCTCGGCGAGGCGCTGTTCAACCAGAAGCTTTGCGCTCGTGCCGTAGAGGAGTGGTGGATCTCGGAACAGCAGGGCGCGATCCGTGGTCGCAAGGAGTTCGTGAACATCATTGCGAACGGCTACAAGGCGTGCGCGGCGCGCGGCGTGCTCCTTCCGGTCGAGTTCAATCAGCAGCAGGGCTCCACGACGCAGGTGGTGACCGAGGCCACCGCGCTGGCGGAACGAGTGACGAAACTTGGCGGATCGGACGTCTGGACCCCCGATATACACGAACAGTACGCGCGCGCGAGCGCCGAGCTCACTGCAGCGCAAGCGAGGCTGGCCGCCGGCACCGCATCACGAGTCGCGGCGCATTTCGCCGAGGCACGCGCCGCGGCCGGGCGCGCCACCACTCTGTTGCGCGGGGTCGAATCGGCCGTGGCCGCCAGTATCGAGAACCTTGCGGCCGTGCGAAGGCAGGTCCGCGAGGTGAATCAGATCATCTCGGCGGCGGAGACCGGCGATCGCGCCATCGACAGCGTGACGATGGAGCTTTCGCCCGAGCTCGCAATGTCCCGCCGGGGCGGCCGCGACCTGCTGGGGCGCGCACGCGACAGCGTCAGGGCGGGAGAGAAGACGCAGAATCTCGCCACTGTCAACGAAGGCTTGAGGTCGGCACAGGACGCGCTGTCGGTGTTCAAGGACGTGCTGGACGGGGCAAACAGGTTGGTCGCGGCAAAGCTGGAAAGCCAGTTCAATGACGTCCTGGCGATCGCCAGCGAGGCGGTGTCGTTCCTGGACACCGCCATCGCGACGCTCGCGACTCGCGTCCTTGGAAAGCAACCGCCGGCCGGCGCCGAGATGACGTCTCAGCTCGAGGCGTTTCAGAAGCGCGCCACTACAATCCGGCGCCGACTCGACACGGCGCAGAAGACGCAAAACGTCAACGGTCTCAAGGACGCGGCACGTCTAGCGGTGCAAGCCCGCGCCGAGCTGGATACGGTCATCACGTCCTTCGGCCCTGCGACGCTGCAGGACCGCGGTGTGCACGCGGCGCTCGCAGATGGCGCGCGGCTGTTCTTCGCCGGCGAATACCAGCAGGTGTTGAGCGCGCTCGAGACGAGCGCACTCGAGGAGGCGCCGCTGCAGCTGCATGTGCATTTGTTCCGTGCAGCAGCGTTGTTCCACTTGTACGTGCGCTCCGGTGAGAAGGACCAGGCGCTTCGGGCGCGCGCGGTGGGAGAGATCGACGCGTGCAAGCGGCTGAATGCGGCATTCACTCCGGACCCGCGGGCATTTGCGCCACGTTTTCTCGAGTTTTTCCAGAGCGCCGCTGCACCGG
>DATDHP010000277.1:0-19365 GCA_036521515.1 Vicinamibacterales bacterium | reverse complement strand
CAAAAGGCCGCGGTCGCTGCAGTCGTACTACCGCTTCGCCGTGATTGCCGGCAAGAACGCGCCGTTCCAGCGCTCCGCCGTCGTGGACCTAGTGAGTCAGGACTTTGGCACCGACGGCGGCGCGAGCAACTTTCTGCGCATGCTGGAGGGGGGCGGCAGCACCGTCTACTACCGCGGATCGATGGTGACGCTCTATTTCAGCCGCCAGGCCGTCGGTGTCTTCAAGATAAGCATGGATGCCAGCAAGAGGGCGGTGTTCAACGTACCGACGAGACAATTCCAATTCGACGACGACTTCCTCGACCCGGCGCGTCTGCCGCCGCTGACGCCGATGTTCCGCGACATCAACGCGCTCGGGTTCAAGCAGGAAACGCGGCCGGGTAAGTAGAGAACGGCGTCGGCAGGATCGACGCAGGCAGTTCCGGCCACGTTGCAGGCAGGTTCTACACTGACGCGGCGCGGACCCGGCCACGGCCGGGCAAGCCTTTACGGTCCGCCACTTGCCCACGTTATCGGCGGAGGCATCGGCAAAGCTCATTGCTTCGCCTCCCGGTGGCCCGCGAGTGGGTTCGCGCTGCAGGACCGTGAAGCTGTGTGCAGCGTAAAGGTCCCGACGACGGATTTATCGCGTTGATGACAGTGAGGACGCGGCCCGGGTTCAACTTACCAGGACGTGTGCCGATTGTTCTTACCATATGACTCCTCGAAGCATGTCGTCGCCGGACGAGCGCGAACAGCAACTCGGCTCGTTGCTGATTGAACAAGGGTTGATCTCCCCTGCCCAGTTGAAAGAGGCGCTTCGTCTCCAGGGTGAGAGCTCCAGCTACGTTCAGCTGGGTCAGATCCTCGTGCGGGAAAAGTACTTGACCGCCGATCAATTGGCGCGGGTGCTGGACAAGTACGGCAAACGATCGAAGCTTGGCGACGTGCTCGTGCGCAGCGGAGCGATAACCAAGGAGCAGCTGCAGCACGCACTTCGGCAGCAGAAGTCGCTCAAGATGCCGCTCGGACAGCTTCTGATCAAGCTTGGGTACCTGAGCGACGAGGTCATGCGGCAGGCGCTGGCCCTTCAGCTGAACGTGCCGTACATCGATCTCGAACGTGTCGCGGCCGACCCTTCACTCGCGCGGGTGATCAACCTCAGCTATGCGAGGCGACATTGCCTGGTGCCCGTGGCGCGCGTTGGCGCCACGCTCACCGTGTGCATGGACGATCCGACCGACCGGGCGACCGTGGAGGAATTGACTCGTACGACGCGTCACAGCATCAGCGTGGTCACCTCCTCCAATCGGGCCATCACCGCCGCGTTGGCCAGGCTGTATGCGGAGCCGGGGCAGAGCGGCGCCGGCACGTCCGGCGAACACCTGGAGGTCGTCACCGACGAGGACGCGGAGCCGTCAGCCACGACGGCCCGACACGCCCGCAAGTACCGACAGGACAGGGATGCCGGTGTGGTGGTCCGACGACTGCTCACCATGGCAATCGAGCGTCGCGCAAGCGACATTCATATCGAGATGCTCGCGAATCGACTCAACATCCGCATCCGGGTCGACGGCGTGCTCGAAAGCCTCAACCTCGGTGACCTGCAGGATGCCTGCAACGACAGCGCCCGGGAAATCGTCTCGCGCCTGAAGGTCCTGGCGGCGCTCGACATTGCAGAGCGGCGCCGCCCTCAGGATGGAGCCTTTCGGGTGCGGGTGGTGCGGGATGGCCAGAACACGAGTATCGATCTTCGTGTCTCGGTGATTCCCAGCGTGTATGGCGAAAGTGTCGTGCTGCGGGTGCTTGATAGATCGCGCCTGCCGCAGTCGATTGATGGCCTCGGTTTCCCGCGTGAAGCGACTGACCGGCTGCATCAGCTGATCCGGCGACCGAACGGCATCCTGCTGGTGACCGGTCCGACTGGATCTGGCAAGAGCACGACCCTGTACGCCGCTCTCAACACGATGTACAGTCCCAAGATCCGGGTGTTGACTATTGAGGATCCGGTGGAGTACGTCTACGAGCAGTTTTCGCAGTCGGAGGTCTGCGAACAGATCGGCAACACCTTTGCCGGATATCTACGGGCCTTCCTCCGCCACGATCCCGAGGTCATCATGGTCGGCGAGATCCGGGATGAAGAAACGGCCGAAGTCGCGTTCCGCGCCGCGCAAACCGGACATCTCCTGCTCAGCACGCTTCACACGGACACGGCCGTGGCGGCCATCACGCGGCTCCGGGACCTGAACGTCGACGCCAACTTGATAGCGTCATCGTTGATAGGCGTCCTCGGCCAGCGCCTCGTGCGACGGGTGTGTTCGCACTGCAAGACGGAGTACCGGCCGTCCGAGGAACTGCTCCGACAAGTGTTCGCGAGCACGCCGATGACCATGAAGTTCTACAAGGGCCAGGGCTGCGAGAAGTGCAATCTCACCGGGTACCATGGGCGCATGACCGTCATGGAGCTCTGGGTTCCCGACGACAAGGATGTGATTCAGATTGCGAAGGGCGCGTCGATCGAAGACGTCCGAGTGAGCGCGGCCCGTACGACCTACTCCATGGCAGACTGCGCCTGGAGCATGCTGGCTGACGGAAGCACGAATCTGGAAGAATTGATCCGAATGCTTCCGTACAGCAGCATCGATGAAATGCGCGCCCGATCCTCGTCGATGTTGGGGCCTGCCGAGGTCATGGCGTCTACTCGTCCAGACTACCGAGAGGCACGAATCGCGTAGTCAGCGTCGCGATCGAAGGTCGCAGAAGGCGGTTGCGTCACAATCCACGTCACAGCTCAACCGGATCAGCTTCTATAGTTGCCGAACTGCAGCGCCACGCCGAAGTCCTGATCGCGCAGCACGCGCATCGCTTCCTGCAGATCGTCCTTCGATGGCGACGTCACACGCAGCTGATCGCCCTGGATCGAGGCCTGCACTTTCTTCAGCTTCGCGTCCTTCAGGAACTTGACGATGTCCCTGGCCTTCTCGGTCGGGATGCCCTGCTGGAGGGCGACCTCCTGGCGCACGGTGCTGTTGGCGGCTGGCGTGGCGGTGCCGCGCGTCAGGTTTCTGGTCGGCACGTTCCGGCGCACCAGGCGGGTCTGAACGATCTCCCACAGCGCATTCAGCTTGAACTCGTCATCGGCCACGAGGACCAGCTTCGATTCCTTCAGATCGAACTCGATCGACGCCTTGGTGCCTTTGAAGTCGTACCGTTGAGCGACTTCTTTCCGCGCCTGGTTCAGCGCGTTGTCGACCTCCTGGAGATCGACGTTGGACGTGATGTCGAAGGAGCACTGCGTCGCCATCGGTCTCATGTTAGCACCGGAAGTGTCGGTGCCAGGCCGGCTCGCGTCGCTTCGCCTGTCGGTGCAGTCCCTTGCGTGTGTCGGTGCAAAGACGCTTCGCGGTGTCGGTGCAAGCTCTCTTTCGTCTGTCGTGCACGCACGGTGACGATCGTCAATGCGGCTCATCGCTGCGCACCGGGAACCGTGAGCTTTGCACCGACAGGGCGCAGGCACGCTTGCACCGACAAACGAAGCGAAGCGGAGCAACCTGCACCGACAGGCGAAGCGTCACGAGCCAGGCTTGCACCGACGAGCGTCAGTTCCCGCTGCGCCCCAGCTGTGCGACCAGCGCGGCGATCTGGTGCGGTTCGAACGGTTTGGCCACGTGTGCCTGGTACCCGGCCGCCAGGGCGGCGCGCCGGTCGTTGACCGATGCGTACGCGGTAACGGCGACGGCCGGAACGTCGCCTCCGGCGGCGGCAGGCCGCTCCCGGATCCGGCGAATCAGGGCGTACCCGTCCTCGTGCGGCATACCGAGATCGCTCAACAGGACATCGGGTACCGAGCGATCGAACGCCTCGATGGCCTCGGCAGCGCTCGCGGCGATCCGTACGTCTGCGCCGTACTGCGACAGCGTCGTGTCGAGCAACAGCCGTGCGTCCTCCTCGTCGTCGACCACGAGGACGCGGACGTCGCGCAGCATCTCCTCGTCCACGGTGTGTGGCGGCAGCGGAGCGATCGAGTGGCTGTCGCGCACCCGCGACTCCGCCCCCGGCGCGAGGATGGACGGCAGGTGGATGTCGAAGGTCGCACCGCTGCCGCGGCCCGGGCTGTGCGCCTGGATCGTACCGCCATGGAGCTCGGTGAGCTGTTTCGCGATGGCGAGGCCGAGGCCGAGGCCGCCGTGCTCGCGGCTGGAGGTGCCGTCCGCCTGTCGGAATGCGTCGAACACGTGTGGCAGGAAGCGCGGCTCGATCCCGGCGCCCGAGTCGCGCACGGTGAGCCGATAGCCATCGGCTTCCTCGAGGCGCAGCCATACCTGGCCGCCGGCCGGGGTGAACTTCACCGCATTCGACAGCACGTTCCAGACGACCTGCTGGAGGCGGTCCGCATCGCCCGACGTCATCGCGGGCCGGGCAGTGATTGTCACGTCGACCCTGATCTGCTTCGCCATCGCCGCCGGCTGCACGACTTCGAGCGCCGCGTCGACGAGGGCGGCGAGATCCACCGGCCGCACATGGATCCGCAGCTTCCCGGTGACGATGCGCGAGACCTCGAGAAGGTCCTCGATGAGCCGCGCCTGCGCCCGGGCGTTGCGCTCGATGCTCGCCAGCGCGCGCGCCTCCGTTGCCGGCTCCACGTGCGCGGCGCGCAGCACGCGCGTCCACCCGAGCACCGCGTTGAGCGGCGTGCGCAGCTCGTGCGAGAGCGTTGCCAGGAACTCGTCCTTCAACCGGTTGGCGTCGCGCTCACGCTCGAGGGCCGCCGTACGCTCCGCCTCGACGCGCCGACGTTCCTCCACTTCGTGTTCGAGCTCGCTGTTGGCGCGCGAGAGCTCCGCGGTGCGCTCGCCGATCCGGTCCAGCATGTCGTTGAAGGCGGAGACCACGACGCCCACCTCGTCGTTGCCCGCCGGCACCGCCCGCAGCGTGTAATCGCGACTGCCGGACACCGCCCGCGCCGTGTCGGCCAGCTCCAGCAGCGGCGACGCGATCGCGCGCTGCATACGGCGGGCGATCAGAATCGACGCCGCGATCGCAACAAGGAGGAGGCCGGCCGCGGTCAGCCCGCCGATTCGGAGGCGGTCGTTGAGATCGTTCAGGTCGCGCCTGATGTAGACGAAGCCGAGGCGATCCTGGCCCATGCGCACGGGCTCGATCGCCTCGAGCGTCCGCCAGCCGAACTGCGGGGCAGGCGGTGGTTCACTGGGACACAGCGCGGTCCTGTCGCGGTGATACGTGGCAAACAGCCGGCCGTTCGCCGCGTACAGGCACGCCATCTCGATGCGCGGCCGGAGCGAGAGGTTCGCCAGCGTCTCGCCGGCGGCCCGGTCGTCCTCGAACGTCAGCGGCGCCGCGCTGATCTCGGCGACGATGCGTCCCTGTGCATCCACGTCGCTGGCGACCTCGGATCGAAACTGCGCGACGTCCCAGGCGAGAAAACCGCCGCTGGCGAGCGCGAGCGCTGCCGCGCTCGACGCAAACGTGACGAGCAGGAGCTTGTGCCGGATCGGGAGATCGCGGAACGGCTTCATAATCCGCCCGGATCCCTCGCCAGCTGCAGCAGGCGCGAGCTGATGCGCAGCCCTGACCGCTCCGCGGCGTTGGCGTCGATTTCGAATCGGACGCTGCCGCCCTCGACCACGAAGTTGACGATGCCACCCTGGGCGATGAAGTCGGGTGATTCACCGACGGTCAGCTCCGGGAACGATCGTGCGGCCCGCAGGTAGGCAGGCGCGGCGGCGCCGCGCGGCACGAAGGTGACGTGACACCCGGGCTCCGGCTCGAGGAGCACGCGGACCGCCAGCGGCCGGCCGTTGATGGTCTCGCCGCGAATCGTGTCCGACAGCACGTCACCAAACACGTTGCGCCCGGCGACGCAGATCGTCAGCGGACCTGGTTCCTTCGGCCAGTCGATGAACTTGGTGAAGTTGACGAGGTAGGCCGCCTTGACGCGGTACTCGAGCGGCACGTCCTGGCCCAGCAGGACGGAGGACGCGGCGAGCATGAGCGCGACGACAGTCGCGCCCATCGCGTCAAAACCCCTGCTCGTCATCGTTCTCTGATCTTTTCGGCGCTTTTCGATCATCCCACCATGGATCAGCAGGCAGCGCGACCGTACGGACGCCGCGACCTTCGCAAACGTACGGCGGGGCTTCTCTCATCTGCAACGGCCGAGCCGCGTCGAAGACGGCATCGACGACGAGCATATGTTTTATTTCAACGCAGTGTCCCCGCAGATGAGGTTGCCGATCCAGCGCAGGAGCGACGCGTCGATGTACGCAGCACACTACGGTTGAGCTAATGGCCGCAAATTAAAGATCAAAAGATCAAGTACTCCCGTTCGGCGGCGCGCGCGATTACAAAACGCGATCTATACTGCGTCGGTTCGCGCGAGTTTCGCGTGTCGCGCGACAGGACTGCACGCCGCTTCCGCGGCCCTTCTGGAGCGCGCACACCTCACGCATGCCGACTGATCTGACAGGGAGTCCGAGCCGTGGCTCCGGGCTCGTCGACGTTCTCGACCGCGTTCTCGACAAGGGCTTGGTGGTGGCGGGCGACATCAAGGTGTCGCTGGCCGACGTCGAGCTGCTCACGATTCGGATCCGCCTGATGATCTGTTCCATCGACAAGGCGGAGGAGATCGGTCTCGATTGGTGGAAATACGATCGTCACCTGTCGCCAGGACGACAGCAGATGATGCAGGACAATCTCGAGCTCCGCGAGCAGCTGCGGGTGCTCGAACGGCGCCTCGCGGCGCTGACGCGCACCGCTTCAGGCCGCCGCCGGCGCGGGCCGGCTGCGGCACACGACTGATGTTCGATCGCCGGACGACGACTCTAAGGGAGCTCCACGATGGCCGTTGAACGTGCGGCAGGCGGAAGTAGTCTTATCGACGTCCTCGACCGAGTACTGGACAAAGGGATCGTCATCGACGCCTGGGTGCGGGTCTCCCTCGTGGGGATTGACCTGATCACGGTTGAAGCGCGCGTCGTGGTCGCCTCGATCGACACGTACTTGAAGTATTCGGAAGCGGTGGGCGCGGTTGGATCGGCATCACGCCCGGCGCTCGAGGCGCCCCGGGACTACGACGAGCTGGCGGCGGAGAACACGATGCTCCGTGCGAAGCTCGAGGGCGGCGGCTCCCCGGCGAAGACCCGGGCCCCCGCGAAGGGTCGGCGGCCAGGCCAGCAGTGACACGCACGGAGCACCGGGACTTGGGCAGGTAGGCACATGGGCTCGCTTCAGGCGCGAACGATTTCACGCGCACCGATCGCCATCGTCGATCACGCGGCGCGGCTCGAGCTGCTCGAGTATTACCTCGTCCACCACGAGGACCTGGCGCGCTGCGCCGACGCCACGCTGGAATGGCTCGCGCGTCATGCCGGTGTGCGGCGGTCCGTCTGCCTGGCGGTGGATAGCGAATCGAACCTGCTGGTCGGCGTCGCCGGCTACGGCGTGGCGAGCAAGGACGTCGGCTTGTTTTCCTGGCCGTTGTCCGACGCGCAGGACGCGCTGGTCGCGGCGCTCTCCGCGCCCGCGCCCATGGCGTTCAAGGCGTCGCGCGCCAACGGTGACCTGAGCCGGGTGCTGCCGCCGTCGACGCCGCTCGGCACCGGGTCCTTCACCGCCGTCCCGCTGCACGGCGTACGCGAGGCCGAAGAAGGAGCCCTCGGGCTGCTGCTGCTGCGTCGGCCCGCCGGCAACGACGCCGAGATCGCATGGGCGGCGACCGTTCTCGGGCAGAAGATCGAGCAGATTCGCGGCCGCGGGAGCCTGGCGGAAGACGTGCGGAAGCTGCGGCGGGAGCGCGCACTCTTCTTCACGATCATCAACGCCGTCACCGACCCGATCATGCTGACGGACACCGAAGGGCGCCTGATCGTCGCCAACGCGCGCGCGGAGAAGCTGTTTGCCGCCAGCGAAGAGGAAAGCGAGGGCCGCCGCCGCGCGGTCGAGTTGAACAACATGCTCTTCTCGGCGGCGCTGTCCCGTACCGCGATGGACGTGCCCTCCGAGGCGCGGGAGCTGTTGCTGGTCGACCCGAGCGACGGCTCCGACCTCCTGTTCGAGGTGCTGAGCACCACGGTCGAGGATCCGCGCGAAGGCACCGGAGTCGTCTCGGTGCTGCGCAACATCACGGACCTGCGGCGCGCGACGGAGCAGATCGAGGAGAACTACCAGAAGCTGCGCATCGCGGAAGCCGCCGCGCGCACCGAGCGCGATCGCCTCAACCTGATCATCGACTCGGTCGCCGACCCGATCATCGTGACCGACCAGGCGGGCGGGACGATGCTGATGAACGCGCCGGCGGAAGAGCTCTTCACGTTGCTGCCCGACGCGGACAGCACCGCCCAGCGCAACGTGCAGGCCAACGACGCGCACTTCTCGTCGTTCATCTCCGGCCTGCTGCTCGGCGAGACGGGACCCGGCGAGATCCGGCGCGGCGAGCTCATGCTGCTGAACCCGAACTCGGGCGAGGCGGTCCCGGTCGAAGCCATCGCCGGCAAGGTGTTGTCCGAAGCGGGCGAGCTCACGGCCGTGGTGACGATCCTGCACGATCGGCGCGAGGCGCTGGAGCGCGCCCGGCTGTACGAGCAGCTGAAGATCGGCGCGGACGAATTGCAGGCGCGCGTCCAGGCGGCGACCGCGGAACTGGCCACGCAGAACGAGCTGCTGCGGCGACAGGCGATCGAGCTGGAGCAGGCGTCACGCCTCAAGTCGCAGTTCCTCGCGAACATGTCACACGAGTTCAGGACTCCGCTCAACGCGATCCTGGGCTACACGCACATGCTGCTGCAGGGGGTGGCGGGCGACCTGCTGCCGGCCGTCAAGCGGCAGCTCCAGCGCATCGATTCGAACGGCCGGCACCTGCTCACGATCATCAACGAGATCCTCGACATCACCCGCATCGAGGCGGGCAAGATGCCGATGCAGCTGAGCGAGTTCAACCTGAACGAGCTCGTGCCGGAAGTCATGGCAGAGCTCGACCCGGTGATCGCCCGTTCCAAGCTGACGGTGAAGCCGCGGCTGTCGGCCGAGGTTCCGCTCGTCTTCAGCGACCGCCAGAAGGTCAAGCAGATCGTCGTCAACCTGCTGAGCAACGCGATCAAGTTCACCCACGAGGGCGGGATCGAGATCGGCGTCGGGCTCGAACCGGAGCTGAACACGGCCTCCATCCGGGTGGCCGATTCCGGCATCGGGATTGCCCAGGAGCACCACGAGCGGATCTTCGAGGACTTCCGCCAGGTGGATGACTCGCCCTCGCGCCAGTACGGAGGAACGGGCCTCGGGCTCGCAATCTGCCGCCGCCTCGCCAACGCGCTCGGCGGCCGCATCACGCTGCACAGCCGGGTCGGCGAGGGGTCGACGTTCACGCTGACGATTCCTGTACAGGCGGAGCAATGACGGATCAGCCACCTCTCATACTCGTAGTCGATGACTACCAGGATGCGCGCGAGATGTACGCGGAGTACCTCCAGTTCTCGGGATTTCGTGTCGCGGAAGCGCGCAACGGGAACGAGGCGCTCGAACAGGCATTTGCGCTCCTGCCCGACCTGATTCTCATGGACCTCTCGCTGCCCGGAATGGACGGCTGGGAAGCGACGCGCGTGCTGAAGGCAGACCAGCGGACCAGGCAGATCCCCGTCGTGGCGCTCACGGGCCACGCGTTGGCTGGATCGTCGGAAGGCGCGAAGAAAGCCGGCTGCGACTCCTTCGTGACCAAGCCGTGCCTGCCCGACGACCTGGTGGTGGAGGTGCGGCGGATGCTGAGCATGGTAAACAAAGGCTAGAAAGTTCCCTGACGCTTCCAGGGATCCGACAAAACAATGGCGAAAGCATCCAAGACGTCAGGCGCGAAGAAAACGGCCGCGCGCGTGAAGTCGACGGTTCGCGCCCGGTCTACGCCCGGCGTGAGCCGCAGCATGCAGAACCGCGGAATCGGCGACACGCGGAAGGCCGTGCAGCCGGCGCGGACGGGCAAGCCGGGATCCGCGCGGGCGGCCCGCCTCGAAGAAGAAGCGATTACGCGCGTCACGCACGAGACCGAGGTACGGGGCACCGAAACGCGCGTCGAGCGGGTCGTAGAGCGCGCGCCCAAGCCGAGCCTCCCCGCCGCGGACCGGAGTGCCGGGCGCGGCCGCTACGTGTACTGCATCATCCGCGCGGGACAGCCGCTGAAGTTCGGTCCGATCGGAATGGACGATCAGTGGCCCGAGGTCTACACCATCAACTACAAGGACATGGCGGCGGTCGTGTCCGACGTGCCGATTGCGCCGCTCGACTCGACGCGTGAAAACGTGCTCGCGCACGAGCGCGTCAACGAAACGGTGATGCGCGATCAGACGGTCATCCCGATGTCCTTCGGCACCATCTTCAGGACGCGCGAGGACATCGTCGAGCTGCTGCGCTCGGCGTACGAGGCGTTTGCGGACGTGCTCGCGAAGATGCAGGACAAGCTCGAGTTCGGTCTCAAGGTGCTGTGGGACCGCGACGAAATCGTCAAGGTCATCGAGCTGGAAGACGAGGACATCCACCGCCTCAAGAGCGAGATCTCCTCGCAGAAGGGATCGACCTACTTCGCGCGGATGCAGTACGGCCGCCTGATCGACACGGCGCTGCAGACGCGCTCGGAACGTTACGTCGCCGAATTCCTGCAGCGGCTGCGCGACGTCTCGGTCGCCTCGCGCGTGAACCGCGCGATCGGCGACAAGATGATCATGAACGCCGCCTTCCTCGTGCAGCGCGACCAGGAACAGGCCTTCGACCGCCGCATCAAGGAGATCGCGTCGCACTTCGACAAGCTGACGTTCAAGTACACGGGGCCGTGGCCGCCCTACAACTTCGTCAACATCAGGCTGAAGCTGGAACGAGCCGGACAGCACTGAAGAAAGTGGAGAAATGGAGAAGTGGAAAAGCAAGTAGAAAGTACGCCATCGTACTTTGAACTTGCTTTCCACTTTTCTACTCTTCCACTTTCCACTTCCAAACCATGTTCCTCCTCGACTCTCTCATGATCGCCGGCATCCGGTGGGTCCTGGAGACGACGCTCACCGCCGCCGAAGCCGAGATGAACGACGACACGGCGCTTCGCGATCAGTTGCTCGCCGCCGAGATGAGCCGTGAGATGGGCGAGATCTCCGATGCCGACTTCAGGGAGATCGAAGCGGACCTGCTGGCGCGCATTCGCGAGATCAGGGAGCGGCGGGAAGGCGGATCGGGTCCGCTGGCTTTCGGCGGCGGGGAGCCGCTCGATACGTCCGCGGACAGCCAGTTCCAGATCGAAGCCACCGTGTCAGGCGACTTCTACGAGGCGGCCGGGGCGCCGCACACGACGGTCATCGAGACGACGCCGAGCCAGGGAAACATTGTCCAGACCGCCAGCGAGCGCGCCATCGAGGTGCTCGACCTGGATCGTCCGGTTCGCTCCAATCGCTCGCAGCGTTCCCGGACGCCCCGAAGGACACGAACGACCCATAGCCGTCGAACGGCCGGAACGACTCGATCGGCGCGAACGACCCGAACGGTCCGAACGGCGTCTCGAACGAAATCGCGTCGCAAGTGAATTCGACGCTGACATACGTGTACTGCCTGGTGCGCAGCACCAGGCGGCCCGCGTTGCGTGCCGTGCCGGCTGGCCTGTCGGGCAGCCGGGACCTTCGGCTGCTCGCCGCGGGCGCGGGCGTCTGGCTCGTGGTCAGCAGCGTGCCGGAGCGCCGGTATGGCGAGGCGGCGCTGCAGCGCGGGCTGCAGAACCTGGACTGGGTCGGCCGCCGCGCGATGGAGCACGAGGCGGTGGTCGAGCACTTTCTCGCCGCGCTCGCGGTGCTTCCCATGCAGCTCTTCACGCTGTTCACGTCGGACGAACGCGCGGTGTCGCACGTCACGCGCGACAAGAGGCGTATCGGCCGCATCCTGGCGCGCATCGAGCGCCAGGTCGAGTGGGGGCTGCGGCTCGCATGGGACGAGCAGGCCGTCCGCGGGAGGGTCGAACGGGCCCACGATCGGCCCGCAACCGGAGCGGCGTTCCTCGCGCGCAAGCGCGATCTCCTGGACGTCAAGCGCGTCCATCTCACCGAGGCGCGGGCGGCGGCCGACCGCCTGTACCGCGCGTTGTCGCGGGAAGCCACCGCGGCGCTCCGCCGGACCGCCACCGAGCAGGCGGCGCCCGGCTCGCGGTTGCTGCTCGATGCGGCGTTCCTGGTGCCCACGCGCAAGGCGGGCGCGTTCCGCGCCGCCCTGCGCCGCAGCACGAAGACGCTCGGGCGCTCCGGGCTCGTGGTGTCGCTGACCGGCCCCTGGCCCCCGTACAATTTCATTTGATGGCGAAGCGAACGCGTGCCCGAATCACCGGGAAACGCCCGTCGGCCGCTGCCGCGATTCTCGGCACCGAGGACGCCTCCCTGCTCGACATCGTGGACAACGTGCTCAGCAAGGGCGTCGTGCTGAGCGGGGATGTCACGATCGCCCTGGCGGGGGTGGACCTCGTGTACGCGCGGCTCTCGCTGCTGCTGTGCGCCGCCGATCGTGTGCTGCCGAAAGAAGACGAGGACGTCATTGTGCGTCACAGCCGGCGTCGTGCGGCGCGGATCAAGGCAGGACGCGCGTGACCTTGTGCGTGTACTCGCTGGCGTCGCCGCCGGGCGGGAGAATCATCGCGATCGGCATCGGTGGCGAACGGCTGTCGGCGATCACCGTCGGCCGTGTTGCGGCGATTGCAGGCGAGCTCGCACGGCCACCCAGGCCGAGCGAGACTGCGCTGCGCGGGTACGATCGGGTCCTTCGTTCGCTGTCCGAGCGCCTGCCGGCGGTGATTCCGGTTCGTTTCGGGACCTGTGTCGCCGATCTCGACGAGCTGACGATGATTCTTCGGGCCCGACAGGAAACATTCCGCAGCAGCCTGCGTGCGGTTCGCGGTCGCGTGCAGATGACGGTGAGAGTCGTCCCGGGATCCGGGATCCGGGATCCGGGATCCGAAGAACGCTCCCCGACAGCGGATCGCGGGTCCCGGGTCCCGGGCCCCGGGTCCCACGTCACGGGCGTGGCGTATATGCGCGCACGGGCGACAGCGCTCGGGCGCGAACGCGAGATACCGGGGTTCGATCCCGTCCGCCAGGCCGTGAGACGATGGGTGCGTGACGAGCGCGTGGAGCGTCGCGGCCGCGTCGCCAGCGTCTACCACCTCGTGCCCCGTGGATCGGCGCAGGCATACCGCCGTGCGCTGGAGCGATCCGCTCCCGCGACAGGTATCCGCGTGATGGTGTCCGGCCCCTGGCCCCCTTATGCCTTCTCGTCGCCCTTCTAAGAAGAAACCTGGCGTTCGGCGCCGGCCTCGCAGCGCGGGGGCTTCCCGCCTGCGCCCGGCTTCGGCGAGGCTCGCCGGAGCGCGCCGCGCGAAGGCGGCAGCCCCCGCGAAGCGCTCGAAGAAACCCAAGGTCGTCGCGAGGTCAGGGCCCCTCACAGTCACGGAAGCGACCGCGCTCGACGAGCTGCGCGAGGAACTGCAGAGGACGTCACGACGCGCCTCGCCACTGCGATGGAATGCCGATCCGGACGAGGTGCAACGTTCGGTCGCACAGCTGGTGTTGACGCTCGTGGAGTTCATCCGCCAGCTCCTGGAGCGCCAGGCCATCCGGCGAATGGAAGCACGCACGTTGACCGCGCAGCAGACGGAGGACGTGGGGCGCGCCCTGATGCAGCTCGAGGAAACGGTGCGCGAGATCGCGGCGAAATTCGGCATCTCGCCCGATGAGCTGAACCTGGACCTCGGCCCGGTCGGAAAACTGATGTAATGCGCGCGCAGCTCATGAAGGCTGGTCGGAAATCACACCCGCTGTCTTCCCCCGACCCCGTGTACATCGGCGTCTCGCGCTGCCTGGTCGGGGACGAGGTCCGTTACGACGCCGGGCACAAGCGCGACTCCCTGCTTCTCGGGATCTTCGGGCCGCACGTCGAATGGGTGGCGGTGTGCCCGGAGGTCGAGGTGGGCATGGGAATCCCGCGCGAGGCGATTCACCTGGTGGCTCGCTACGACGGCGTTCGGTGCGCCGGAGAACGCGTGCGGCTGGTCGGCATCCGCAGCCGTCGCGACTGGACCGACACGATGCAGGCGTGGGCGAGGAAGCGGACACGCGTCCTCGCGCGCATGCAGCTGTCTGGCTACGTGCTGAAGAAGGATTCTCCGAGCTGCGGCATGGAACGCGTGCGGGTGTCGCACAAGCAGGACACGACGCGAACGGGCCGGGGGCTCTTCGCACAGGCGCTGATGGATGCGCTGCCCAACCTGCCGGTCGAAGACGAGGGGCGTTTGCAGGACGCCACGCTGCGGGAGCACTTCATAGAGCGCATGTTCGCGTATCAACGCGTCAGGCGCTTGTTTGCCGGTTGCTGGACCAGTGGCGCGGTGACCCGGTTTCACACCGCACACAGGCTTCAGGTGTTGGCGCACTCCCGTCAGGGCTGCACCACGCTTGGACAGCTGGTGGCCAGCGCGGCGCAGATCGACCGCAGCGAGCTGGCCACGCGCTACGAAGCCACGTTCATGAGCGCGCTGCGCAAGAGGGCGACGCCGGCGCGCCACGCCGCCGTGCTGCAGCTCATGGCGGGACACTTGAAGAAGGTGATCGATTCAGGCGATCGCGATGAGATCCGCGCGGCCATCGACGACCACCGCCGCGGCGCCGTACCGCTCGTCGTCCCGTTGGCGCTGATCCGTCACCACGTGCGCCGGTGCAATGTCGAATATCTTGCGGGTCAGAGTTACCTCTATCCCGATCCCCGCGAGCTTCTTCTCAGGAGCTCCGGATGAACAACCTCGCAACGGATCTGATTGGTGCACGAAGGCGGACCTGAAGGTCCGCCTCTACGGACTCATGATGATGGAGAGGCCGACCTTCTGGTCGGCCTCTCCAGACTACTCAGCCACCGAGTCGTCCCTGTCGATGTCGGCTTCCGGGTCGTCGGGGTCGATGTCCTCGCCGTCCCCGCTCCGGCCGCGGACCGCCTCATCGTTGTCGCTGTTCCGCTCGTTCGCGCGCTCCAGTTCGTGGTCGAGGTCGTTCGATTCGTCGAACGTCTCGCGGTCGTTCCTGGGATCAGCCATGACCGAATGTCCTCCGGCACGTTTCTCCGCAACACGGGTGCCATCTTCAATCTTCGAATTTTCAATCTTCGAATCGTCAATGCTCAGATCGTCAATGCTCGAATTGAAAATCCGAAGATTCCTGGATATCCGAGCCTGCAGTCCCATCGCGGTCGGCGCGAAACCTTCCTCGACGAACAGCCGCGCTGCCGGATGAGCCGTCGCAATCTCGCCGTTGATCTCGGCGATCAGCATGCCGCGCCGCCCTTCTTCACGCGACGCGGCGAGGTGCAACAGCATGCGCGCGACGTCACGCCCCACCTGCGAACGGCGCGGCTCCGCCTCCGGGAGGAACAGGAGCAGCTCCCGCTCACCGCGCCGCAAGTACGCGGCCGCGCGGCCGTCAACGAGGATCGCGCGCGCGCCGACCGATCGCGTCGGGCCTCGTCCCGCGTCCGTCCCGGACACATCTGGCCAGGGAAGGATCGAGCCGTAAGGATTGGCTGGATCGGTAGCCGCGAGCGCAACCGTTCGAGGCGCCTCGGGCAGGTCGCGCATCGAGCGCAGCAGGTCGAGTGCCGCGGGCATCGCGAACTGCGCGGCGCCGAGGCCCGCCACGAAGTACCCGCGTCGAATGCGTCCTGCTTCCTCCATCGCCTTGAGCACCTGGTACACCGCGGCGAACCCGCCCGCCACCGCTTCCGACGCAACCGTCTCGCGTGTGATCACGCCGTGCCGGGTGAGCAGTTGCCGGGCCATCGCCGCACCCCACTCCGTGGCGGCAGACTTCGTAGCCCTGGGCACGTCCATCGCCGACCAGCGCCCTTCCCCGGTGGGTGGTACCAGGCGGCGCGACCGAAACGGCGCCGGGCCGCGACTGCGTCGCGCGGCGCGCTTCTCCTCCACGCGGATGTACGCACGCAGCGGGTGCAGGGTGTCGTTGGTGACGAGGCCCTTCCAGACGAGATCCCACAGCGCCTCCACGGTCTCATTCGGAAAACCCTGCCCCGTGCCGTGGTGAACAGCGGCGAAGAACGACGCTCCATGGTCGCGCAGGTACGACAGGATGTCGGCGGCGCGGCCGTCGACCTCCGCTGCGCCCGCCGGCACGCGTAACCTGGGGTGGTGGTCCGTCAGATACAACGCGATGCGCCCGTCTTTCTCCCCGAGCGGCTCAACGCCGACCCAGACGACCTCGCCGGCCGCCATCAGTGTGTCCAGCATGTCAGGGCGATAGTCCGCGACGCGCGCCGGCAGGATCTCGCGCTCGACGACCGACGCTGGAATGGCCGCGCCCTGCAGCTGCTCAATCGCATCGAGCAGTGCCTCCAGCCCGTGGCGTCCCGACCCGACACCATGCCAGGACACGGCGAAGCGGCCCAGCGCGTCGGCATCGACCGGCTCGATCTCCTGGCGCAGCTTCGCGAGCGAGCGGCGACGGAGACTGCGCAGGACATCCGGATCGACCCACTCGCGCTCAACGCCTCCCGGACGGAACTCGCCTTCGATCAGCTTGCCCGCCTCCGTGAGGCGATGCAGGATCCCTTCCGCCACGGCGGGACCAAGGCCGCAGCGCGACGCGAGCTCGCGCACGGTGAACGGCGCGTGCGACCGCGCATACCGCAGCGCGAGGTCGCCAGCTGGATCCCGCACCGGCTCGAGGAGCGCCTCGGGAAGACCTGGCGGCAGGGGCACGCCCAGGGCGTCGCGATAGCGCGCGACGTCTTCAACGGCGATCAGGCGGCGCTCTCCCGCGACGCTGATCGACACCACTCGCCGCGCCCGCTCCAGCTCCCGCGCCGCCGCCGCGGTGTCCGGAACGACGCTCCGCGCTCCGAGCTCGGCCAGGGTCAAGTCTCCGATACGGATCAGCAGATCGTGCAAGCCGTCGATCGTGCGGACCTTGTACTTCTCGTCCAGATGCTGGAGCTGTCGCTCGATCCCGATCAGGGCATCGGGGTCGAGCAGCTCGCGGAGCTCGGCGTCGCCGAGCAGTTCGCGGAGCTGCGCCTGGTCCACCGAGAGCGCGTGGGCGCGGCGCTCGGCCAACGGCGCATCGCCGTCGTAAATGTAGTTGGCGACGTAGCTGAAGAGCAGCGACGCGGCGAACGGCGAGGGCGCCCTCGAGTCGATCGTGGAAACGCGCAGCGTACGCGATGCGATTTTCCTCAGCGTGTCCACGAGGGCCGGCATGTCGAACTGATCGCGAAGCACTTCCCGATAGGTCTCGAGCAGCGCCGGGAACGACCCGAAACGGGACGCAACCGCGAGCAGGTCCGAGGCGCGCTTGCGCTGCTGCCAGAGCGGCGTCCGCATCCCGGGGCGGCGCCGCGGCAGGAGCAGGGCGCGCGCGGCCGTTTCGCGGAACCGCGCGGCGAACAGCGACGTGGACCCGAGCTGACGCAGCACCAGCGCCTCGACCTCATCGACGTCTGGAATGAGCCACTGGGGATCGGGTGGGCTTCCGACCTCCGGGAACCGGACGACGAACCCTTCGTCGCCCCACATGACCTCGACCTCCATCCCCGTCCGGTGACGGATCCGGGCTGCCACGGCCATCGCCCATGGCGCGTGGATACGGCTGCCGAGCGGTGACAGCAGGCACACCCGCCAGTCGCCCAGCTCGTCGAGGCATCGCTCGATGACGATGGTGCGATCGTCCGGCACGGCGCCCGACGCTGCCTGCTCATCGAGGTAGCGGAGCATGTTCTCCGCTGCCGTGGTGTCGAGATCGTGCTGCCGGACCAGGCGGTCCACCGCCGTCGCCCGCGGTAATCCTCGAAGCTCCCGAACGAGCTTGCCGATGGCGAAGCCGAGTTCGACCGGACGCCCCGCCTGGTCGCCGTGCCAGAAGGGCATCTTCCCCGGTTCACCCGGCGCCGGTGAGACCAGCACGCGGTCGTGTGTGATTTCCTCGATCCGCCAGGTGGATGCGCCAAGCGTGAACGTCTCGCCGACCCGCGTCTCGAAGACCATCTCCTCGTCCAGCTCACCCACGCGCACCGGACGGTCGGCGCCGGCGAGGAAAACGCCGTAGAGGCCCCGGTCGGGGATGGTGCCTGCGTTGGTAATCGCGACGCGCCTGGCGCCTTCGCGTCCGACGAGGGTGTTGTTCACGCGGTCCCAGGTCACGCGCGGCCTCAGCTCGGCGAACTCGTCGGAGGGGTAGCGGCCAGACAGCATGTCGAGCACCCCCTCGAACATGCGCCGGCCGAGATCCGTGTACGGGGCCGCACGGCGGACCACGGCGAACAGCTCGTCGACGTCCCACGTGTCGAGCGCCGCCATCGCCACGATGTGCTGCGCCAGGACGTCGAGCGGGTTTCGCGGGTAACGCGTCGATTCCACCATTCCTTCGTGCATCGCCCTGGCCACGGCCGCCGAGGCGACGAGGTCGCCGCGAAACTTCGGAACGATGATCCCTTCGCTGACCGCGCCGATCTGGTGGCCCGAGCGCCCGATCCGCTGCAGCCCGCTGGCAACCGAAGGAGGCGCCTCGATCTGCACGACGAGATCGATCGCACCCATGTCGATCCCGAGCTCCAGCGACGAAGTCGCAACGAGCGCCTTGATGCGGCCGGCTTTCAGCAGGTCCTCGACCTCGCTGCGCGCCGCTCGCGCCAGCGATCCATGATGCGACCGGACCAGCGGCTCGCCCGCCAGCTCGTTGAGTGCGGCTGCCAGCCGCTCGGCCAGCCGGCGGCTGTTGACGAACAGCAATGTGGACTGGTGCGCGCGAATGAGCTCGAGCAGCCGCGGGTGAATGGACGCCCAGATCGACGGCCGGACCGGGCCTTGCGCCGCCGGGCCACCCGGCAGCTCGATCGGAGTGGCAAGGCGCGCCATGTCCTCCACCGGCACCTCGATCTGCAGCTTCAGCAGCTTCTTTTCTGCGGCGTTGACGATGGTGACAGGGCGGTAGGCAGCCAGCTTCGCTTCCTGCGCGAACTCGTCGTGGAGCTCCGCTTCGACCTCGTCGAGCGGGATCGCGTCCTTCGTCTGTCGTGTGTCGGTCTTCCTGCGTCTTGCCCCGGGCGCGGGGCGCGATTCCGCCCCCCCGAGGAACCGCGCAACCTCTTCGAGCGGACGTTGCGTTGCCGAAAGGCCGATGCGCTGCACGGGCCGGCTGCCGCCTTCGCGCGCGAGGGCGGCAGCCGGCCCGAACCGCGCCGCCCGCAGCGCCTCCAGGCGTTCGAGCGACAGCGCGAGGTGCGCGCCGCGCTTGCCGGGAACGAGTGCGTGGATCTCGTCGATGATCACCGTGTCGACGGTGATCAGCCGTTCGCGGGCGTTCGACGTCA